>NZ_CP012373.2:3655986-3960651 GCF_001305575.3 Beggiatoa leptomitoformis | reverse complement strand
TTCATTGCCTGTACGTGCTTGTAATGGGGGGTCACAGACCAAGCAAGTCACACCCAATGCGTTTAATTTTGCAAGGACACGTGAACCAACATTGCCACAACCAACAATTCCCACAGTTTTTTGAGTTAATTGAAACCCTTGTTGTTGGGCAAGAATAATTAATGCACTGATGACATATTCAGCGGCAGAAGTTGCATTACTACCCGGTGCGTTGGCAAAACCAATAGATTGTTGTTGTAAATATGTCGTATCAACATGGTCAACGCCTATCGTGGTTGTGCCGACAAACTGCACGCGAGTATCTGCTAATAAAGTTTTATTAACCCGCGTTACGGAGCGAACTAATAAAACATCCGCTTTAGACGCGATTAAATCTGCTTGTTTTAACGTCCGTCCAGCAATTGTTTGTACTTCACCTAATGTGGAAAAGGCTTCGTGGACATAGGGAATATTTTCATCAGCTAAAATTTTCATATTTATTATTGTATTGTGGTGCGTATTATTGGGCAGATGCACAGTTTATCGAATCTACGTGCTTGCTTCATTACTATCACAGGGTAAAAAATAAGCGACTGTCTGAATCAGAACTATCAGAATTACCTGCATTATCAATGCGGTCATTTTTTGACAACGGTTAGAAGCACTGATGCAGACAGCTAAAAATGTCGTATAAATAACTACATAACTCGCTCATTATCTGCAAGTAATGCCTTTTCTAACGCAGGCAAACTGCGTATGGGCGCGCTACATTGATAACCTTGACAAATATACGCAACAGCCTCACCTTGCGGATGGCAATTTGCCAAGACCCCTGTTAAGGAATCATTTGTATGATTGGGTATTGCAAAGCAGAGTCGTTGCGGCGCGTAATCTTGCTGACAAGCGGCTTGCCATATTGGTAAATGTTTTGCGTCTGCACGGATAATAATGAGTTGGGGCGGAAATAAATAATCCTCTACCGCTAATAGCAAACTATTGTGTGCATAGGCTAATTGTTCCATCGCAGGGAGGGCTATATCTATCGTCCGTGCAGCAGCGCGTAAATACTCGT
This sequence comes from Beggiatoa leptomitoformis, assembly GCF_001305575.3. NCBI lineage: Bacteria > Pseudomonadati > Pseudomonadota > Gammaproteobacteria > Thiotrichales > Thiotrichaceae > Beggiatoa > Beggiatoa leptomitoformis. The sequence continues at coordinate 3,959,600 of NZ_CP012373.2, read as the reverse complement.
CATTTCCCAGTAAATGCCCTAATCGTCCTAAAACTGTTGCTGCAACGCCATTACCTGAGGGCAAGGCTTCATCCATCAACGGTTTTAAACGCGCAATCAGGTTTTCATGATGTTTACCCGTAAAGAAAAATCCGCCTTTTTCTTTATCTTCAAACTCGGCTAATAATACTTCAATCAATTCAAGCATAAAGCTATAGTCGCTATTATTCCAGCGACATTGTAATAAGGTAAAAATCCCTTCAATTAAGAACGCATAATCATCTAAGTACGCATTTAAATGTGCTTTACCATCTTTATAAGTTGCTAATAATCGTCCATTTTTCCATAAAGTATTACGGATAAAATTTAAAGATTGTTCAGCGGCGTGAATATAATCTGTGCGTCCAAAAATGCGCCCTGCAACCGCAAGGGCTTTAATCATCATCCCATTCCATGCGGTTAAAATTTTCTCATCGCGTCCCGGATGTATCCGTTGTTCACGCGCCTGAAACAATAGCGCGAGGGCTTTATCTAAACGGGCATTGATTTCATCTAAAGGTAAATTAAATTTTTCTGCCACTGCTTCGCGGTCGTGCCAGCCGAATAAATGCCAATAGTGTTCTTCAAAATTAGCAGGTCGGTTTAAACCAAATTGATAAGCCAATGGGGTGTATAGTTCGGGTGACAATAAGCCTTTTACTTCTTCAGGTGTCCAAACGTAAAACTTGCCTTCTTCACCTTCAGAATCAGCATCTAACGTTGAATAAAAGCCACCTTCTGGCGATTGCATCTCGCGCAATACCCAATCGGCAGTAGTCAATGCGACTTGTTTATATAAAGGAATTTTGGCTAATTGCCACGCTTCGCTATACGTTGTTAAAAACGGCGCGTTGTCATACAACATCTTTTCAAAATGTGGAATCATCCAATATTCATCAACGGAATAACGGCAAAAACCACCGCCAACATGGTCATAAATACCACCTAACGCCATACGTGTTAGGGTATGCAAGGCGATTTGTAAACCATCCTCGTCAGGATTTTCTTGATGAGCCGTGATGTGGTAGTGATGAAATAAACGTTCAATATTTGTTAGATGCGGAAATTTCGGTGCTTTACTAAATCCACCCCATTCGTTGTCAAAACTTTGCTCGATTTGTTGACGTGCCGTATTGAGTAATTCTGGGCTGATTGTATTGGTTGTAAGCCCTTCCGTTCTTGGGGTTTCGTGATAATCAATGGCTTGAGCAAGCTGTTGACATTGTTCGGTAATCGTCGCACGATTTTGGCGATAGAATTCCGCTACCCGATAGAGAATGTCTTTAAACGCGGGTAAATTAAATCGTGGCTCTTTTGGAAAATAGGTTCCCCCAAAAAAAGGATAATGTGTATCAGGGGTTAAAAACATCGTTAATGGCCACCCTCCTGCCCGACGGGTTAAAATTTGGTGTGCCATTTGATAAATTTTATCAAGGTCAGGACGTTCTTCACGGTCAACTTTGATATTAATGAATAATTCATTCATCACTTGCGCGGTTGTGGTATCTTCAAAAGACTCATGCGCCATGACATGACACCAATGACATGCGGAATAACCGACTGATAATAAAATTGGTTTATCTTGTTCACGGGCTAAACGCAAGGCTTCTTCTCCCCACGGATGCCAATGTACAGGATTATTCGCATGTTGGCGTAAATAGGGACTTGTTTCGTGAACGAGCGCGTTGGTGTGAGAAGTATCTGACATCGCAGACATGGAAAACTCCTGAATGAATTCGGTGAGGCAAGTTTAATCTGAGTCCAACATAGATTCTATTGGTATTTATTGCGCTGAATTAAAGCGACGTTTACATTTAAAATAAAACCGTTCATACCCTTGTCATCTCGCTAAACATAAAGACTCTGGTAAAATGCGTTAAATCACTTTATTCCACTGACGATTTTATAATGCTAACCCGCTATATTTTCAGTCGTTTACTTTTAATGATTCCGACGCTATTTGGGGTCATGCTGGTTGCATTTATCATCACACAATTTGTTCCCGGTGGACCCGTTGAACAATTAATTAGCGAGTTAAAAGGTCAAAATAAACAAGGCGAGGCAAGTACTGGCGTAGAGGGATTATATCGGGGTGCGACGGGGTTAGATGCAAAGCGGATTGCTGAGTTAAAAGCCTTATATGGATTTGATAAACCTGCCCCTGAACGATTTTTTCTTATGGTACAGAATTATGTATTTTTTGAGCTAGGTGAAAGTTATTTTTATCATCAATCTGTTATAGATTTAATTCTTGCTAAACTCCCTGTTTCGCTGAGTATTGGATTGTGGACGTTTTTTTTAACCTATCTCATCGCAATCCCGCTAGGAATTAGTAAAGCCTTGCATGATGGCTCAGCCTTTGACATAACAACCAGCACTTTAATTTTAATTGGTTATGCAACCCCTAGCTTCGTTTTGGGGGTTTTCCTACTCGTTCTCTTCGGCGGGGGGAGTTTTTTCAATCTGTTTCCCTTGCGTGGTTTAATATCAGACCATTGGGATTCACTCCCGCTAATGGCTAAAATCACCGATTACTTATGGCATTTAGTCTTACCTATCACCGCATTACTAGTCACTAACTTAGCCTTAATGACTTTTTTAACCAAAAATAGTTTTTTAGCAGAAATCAAACAACAATATGTGATTACCGCACTGGCTAATGGATTAACCCCTAATGCCATTTTATATAGACACGTTTTCCGCAACGCCATTATTCCCATTGCAACCAGTTTTCCAACGGCTTTTGTTACCGCTTTTTTTTCAGGTAGCTTACTTATTGAAACGATTTTTTCCCTAGATGGATTAGGTTTACTGGCTTATCAGTCTATTATACAACGAGATTATCCTGTTGTTTTAGGCTCATTATATATTTTTACCCTGCTCAGTTTATTTGCAAAACTACTCACTGATATTAGCTATGTTCTCATCGACCCTCGTATTCAATATGGTTCTATCAACCAATGAATTCATCCCCCTCCCCCTATCCACTACGCTACCGTTGGCAACGGTTTAAAACCCACAAACGTGGTTACTATAGTTTGTGGATTTTTAGTATTTTATTTTTCCTTAGTTTATTTGCCGAATTTCTAAGCAACGAAAAACCCTTATTAATTTTTTATAATTATCAATATTATTTCCCCATTATACAAACCTATCCCGAAACCACTTTCGGCGGTTTTTTTGCAACGGAAGCAGATTACACAGACGCATTTATCCGCGAACAATTGACCCACGCAGATAACTGGATGATAGAAACACCAAATCCTTATTCCTTTAATACCCTCAATTACACCACCGCAACCCCCAACCCCGCACCACCGTCAGATACGCACCTACTGGGTACAGATGACCACGGACGCGATGTCTTAGCACGTTTAATTTACGGCTTTCGCTTATCCGTTTTATTTGGATTAACCTTGATGTTTATTGCTGTTTTTATTGGTATTCTCGCAGGGGCGATACAAGGCTATTTTGGTGGACGTATTGACTTATATTCTCAACGTTTAATTGAAATTTGGACGAGTATTCCCGAATTATATGTATTAATCATTTTTTCCTCACTTTTCCATCCCAGTATTTTACTACTGATTGTTTTACTCTCCTTATTTGGCTGGATAAGCTTGGCAGATTATGTTCGTGCAGAATTTCTAAAAGGACGCAATTTTACCTATATTTACGCTGCACAAGCCTTAGGTGTAGGACATTTTAAAATTATCTGGCGACATTTATTACCTAACGCCATGACCCCTGTTTTAACCTATATTCCTTTTTTTATCAGTAGAGCCGTTTTAGCCCTCACCAGTTTAGATTTTTTAGGATTGGGTTTACCGCCAACCGAGCCGAGTTTGGGTAATTTACTCGCACAAGGAAAGAATAATATTGAAGCATGGTGGCTATCACTATTTACCTTTATCGTCCTAGTTAGTATGTTAGTTTTATTAGCTTTTATTGGTGAATCTTTGCGTGAAACATTTAACGCACGGAAATCTTAAGACGGATAGTTATGCTACAAAACTATCTGAATTAGCAACAACAGGGCGTGTTAAAGTAGAGGGCAGGAATCTCTCTTACTTAATCCTACATGAATATTATACTTTTCCTAAGCAGGCTTGATGATTATCATAACATTCGGCATTGCCCCGAAAAATCGCGCTTTTACCAAACAATAATGACAAGGAAATTGTATTATGTTGAAGAAAAACAATTTTACTGTGCTAATTTTGCAGGCTGTTTTGTCTAGCAGTTTATTTATGTCGTTAAATCTTTTTGCAACAGAATGGCAAGCCTTACCGCTAACACGAGATGTCAGCACGATTGATGAGTTTTCTAATTTATTCATAGACCCGAAAAATCCCGCACAACTTTATGTTGATATTTACAAAAGTGCGGATAGTGGTAAAACATGGCAAACCTTGCGGGCAAATCGACAACCCGTTTTTGTTTTCGCGGTTAATCCGCAAACACCAAGTATTTTATATGGTAATAGTCATACATCTGGTTTAAGTGATTTGGGTAAGGCGTATAAAAGTACCGATAGCGGTGCTAGTTGGGATGCAATGACGCAAGCAGTGATTGCATTAGACCCGAAAAATCCTAGTATTTTATATAGTAAGGCAAATGCGAGTTTGTATAAGAGCATTGATGATGGCAACACATGGACATTACTACAACAAGGGTTAGACGTAATTAATAAATTTGGATTACTAATTGACCCACAAAATCCCAGCGTGTTATACGCAAGTGGTCGGCAATTCCCTGTTAGTAATGGTAAATTAGGCAGTAGTAGTGCTGCGGTGTGGGGCGTATTTAAAAGTGTTAATGGTGGCACAACATGGCAACGTATTTGGGATAAAACGGCACATGCAACATGGTTAATCGACCCACACCAATCTGACACCCTATATGTGTCTAAAGATGAAGATATGTTGGGCGGGCGCGGTCATTTATATAAAACCACCGATGGTGGCAAAACATGGGTAGAGTTTTCTAATTATTTAACCGCCGCTGGGGTTAATTTAGAAACGTATTCTGTACAAACCCTAGTTGCTGACCCAAAAACACCTAACACCTTATATGCAGGCATTTCGCGCAGTGTGTGGGCGGGCAATACAGGGCAAGGAGTCTATAAAACGACGGATGGCGGGATGACATGGACAGCCATGAATGCGGGGTTTCCTGCAAATACCGCTGTTGGAGTAAAGCGTTTAGTCATAGACCCAAGCAACAACAATCGCTTATATGCTAATACACAAAAAGGTATTTTTGTGTGGGATGAAAGCCCTGCAACAACAAATATCCCCAAAACACTACCCAATTTAGGCAGCACCGTCGCGGAGGCAGCATTTTTTGGCGGTATTGCCGTTAATGGCGCAGAAGCAGTAACAAGCGTTACACAACAATTAAGTGATGAAGTTACTATTCAAGGACAAATTCAAGCAGTGCCTGCTCATATTGGACAAACAGTAGATTTAGTTGTCTATGCACGTTTTAGCCTGCCAGATACTCCTGATTTTCAACCCGTTTACTTCATGCTACAAAATGGCACCAATATTTTGTTATGGAATCAAGATGCAGAACAACTCACCGCATTTAAACAAGCCGTCACCTTAACCGATAAACTAGATTTAACCCTATACACAGGACAGTTTGTCGCAACAGGCGCGTTAAACATCAGCTTTGGCTATCGTTTAGCAGATGGAACGTTGGTTTTAAGTGAAAAAACCCTAGATGTAACAATTACAGACAAATAAACCAACAAATTGTGCGCAATTAATCAGGATTCTCAGACCTATCTGTGCATAAGCGTTTAAAAACCGTTTAATTTAAAAAAGCTGATGAATCCTGACAAGTCCATTTTTAAATTATTATCCATTGATTTTATATTAAAAATAATGGACTCGGCTTTGCGTATTATCGCAAGATTGCCGTCATTCTCATTGTAAAAAAAGGTATAATAACCCTTTTTACCCATATTCTTGATTTGGCTACAAGGAAAACAGTAATGCGTAAAATTTGTATTGTGGGGGGAGCTGGATTTGTTGGTAAACATTTAACAGCGCGCCTAGCAAATCAAGGTTGCCAAGTAAATGTACTCACTCGGCAACGTGAAAAACACCGCGATTTGCTCGTGTTACCTTCCGTAAAAGTGATTTCTACCAATGTATTCGACCAAGCGGAATTAAATAAACAATTGGTTGGTGCGGATGCTGTTGTTAATTTAGTTGGCATTCTCAACGAAGTTGGCAATGACGGCAGTGGCTTTCGTAAGGCACACGTTGAGATTACTAAAAACCTATTAACCGCCTGCAAAACGAATAAAGTGGAAAAGTTTCTTTATCTTAGCGCATTAAATGCTGATGCAAAAAGAGGCTCTAGCAACTACTTACGTACCAAAGGCGAAGCAGAAGATTTAATTTTAGCGACAAAAGGCGTTAGCTCCACGATTTTTAGACCCTCCGTTATTTTTGGCAACGACGATTCTTTCTTTAATCGGTTTGCAAACATACTTCAAATCGCGCCTGTTTTTCCCGTTCCTTGTCCTAACACAAAATTTGCCCCTGTTTGGGTAAATGATGTTGTCGATGCACTGGTAAAGGTCTTAGACAATAAAAACGGTGAGCATCATGGTCAACGTTATAATCTCTGTGGTCCTAAGGTTTATAGCTTGCTTGAATTAGTAAATTACACCGCGCGCGAATTATTAAGCATAAAACGCTGGATTATCCCCTTGAGTGAAAGCCATTCATTCTTACAAGCAAAGGTTTTTGAACACATTCCGGGAAAACCCTATTCTTTAGACAATTACCTATCATCTCAAACCGATAGTATTTGTCCTAAAGAAGGCAATGATTTCGCAAAATTAGGCATTATTCCAACGACTATTGAAGCCGTTATGCCACGCTACTTCAAAAATCCTGATTATAGAGCTGCTTATAGCCGTTTCCGCCATCAAGCAGGTGGATATTAAGCAATTTGTACACATGAATAATAAAAAGCCAGTATTTATCACCCGATAGATGCTGGCTTTTTTTATGATGCGGTGGTGGCTAATAAAAAAGATGATAGTTAGATGATAAAATTACTTTACATTTTTACGAAAAAATCATTAAATGATAAGTAAATTTATCATTTAAGTGAATCTATGAAAGCTATAAAAGTAAAAGTGGATAATGAAGAAGTAGGAAAGCTGTTTTTTGAACCCGAGAAAAATCAATATGGTTTTAATTATACCGTTGAGAGTAAACCTATTTCATTGATTATGCCTTATAAAAATTCTTCCTATATTTGGGACTACAAATTACACCCCATTTTTGATATGAATATGCCTGAAGGGTATTTATTTGAAATTTTTAAACAGTTTTTGACAAAAAAATATGGCTATCTTAACGATTTTTTGATTTTTTCCCATATTTGTTCAAATATTCAAGGAAGATTATCCTACGAAAGCGAAATATTAAAAAAAGAATTTTTTTCATTTGATTTAGATGATATTTTACAAAACGATACCCAAGATACTTTTACAAAAATTGTAACTACTTTTTTAGATAAAAATGCTATTTCTGGTGTTCAACGAAAATCACTCGCTATCTTAAAAGATAAAGAGAGTATTGCATCAAAAGAGTACATTATAAAAACTTGGGGAGAAGAATATCAACAACTTGCACTTAATGAATATTTTTGTTTAAAAGCCGTAGAAAAAACAGGTGTAAAAATACCCAATATTAAATTATCCCAAAATAATAAATTTTTATTAGTTGAAAGATTTAATTATGATAAAGAAACCGATACTTTTTGGGGATTTGAAGAGATTTTGACACTACTTGGTAAAAATAGGGATGAAAAATATAGTGGAAGCTATGAACAAATTGCAAAAACGATATACACAATATCAACCAATCAATTAAAAGATATGGAATGTTTTTATAAAGTAATCATTATGAATTATCTACTTAAAAATGGAGATGCTCACCTTAAAAATTTTGGAATGCTGTATAACCACGATTTTTCAAATAGATGGTTTTCACCCGCTTATGATGTGGTTAATACAGTTGCTTATATTCATAACGATAGACCCGCTTTAAGCATGTTTGGTAAAAAAATATGGTTTGGTAAAAAAGAGTTGATAAAATTCGGACTACAATACTGTTATTTAAAAGAAAGTAAGGCGTTAAAAATTTATGCAGACTGTATTGAATCCATAAAAAATAGTATCTCCAATCTTCAAGAATACATTTTAAAAAATAACGATTTTGCAAAAATAGGACAAATAATGATTGATAGCTGGATATTGTCTTTAGATGAAAAAAGTTACAAGGATATTCCTAGTGAAATTACACGAAATTGGAAGTAAAATTAGAAAGTTAAGAGAAGAGAAGCTATTAACACAAGAACAATTATCAACGCGCTGCGGTATCAGTAGAGTGACTTTAGGCAAAGTTGAAAGAGGTGAGTTGGGAAATACTTCTGTTAAGACTTTAGATTTAATACTTTTTAATTTGGGTTATGAAATTGAATTCAAATCAAATCAGGGCTTTGGTTTACCAACATTAGATGAAATATAAATAATGTAGTAATTGATTAAGTGGTTAATAAAAAAGATAATAGCAACGACATGATTCTTAAGACCTAATCTTCTTTTCCCACCGCGTTGAGAGTCTTTTTCTAACGCGAATCCACACTTTCTCTTGACGTGTTCCAACGAATAACCAACGCTTATCACACGCTTCAGTGTGGATATATTGCTTGTGAGTTGTTCTACAAACCATTGTTTTACATGTCGGACAACTTAACATTTTGAGGTTTTCCCTCACTAATCTATTTCTTTAATATCATTATTTACTACTACCCTCAATGGATAATGCAAATGGATTTATTTTTTAGCCTTATCAATAACCCTATGATTCCTTGGGGACTTGCATTAAGTATTTTATTGCTTGCGCTGAGTATTTGGGGATTATTTCGCCTCACTCTCGCACGGTTTGAACGCCAATTATTCCAAGCACAACAAGCCATTGATAAAATTCCGCCTAGTGAATTTATCAATCATTATGAAATATTAAACGAACAATTACAGAAAAATCCATTGCTCGCGCAGCAGTGGGAAGCCTTTCGTAAAACCCTTATTTTGCCAAAAAAACCCCGTGAACCGATTTTTTACACCCATCGCCCTGATTTATACTTTAATGAAACAACACTGATTGCCCCACGTTTAAATTTACGCCTTTATCAATCAGCTCCTAATATTTTTGTTGGTATTGGTTTATTTTTTACTTTTATTGGATTGGTTGCTGCTTTATGGTTTGCAAGTCAAGGTGTTGCTGCACCTGATATTGAAAAAGCACAACAAGCTTTGCGTGATTTATTACATGCGGCAACCTTTAAATTTATTACTTCTATTTCGGGTCTCATCGCCTCTATTGTATTTTCATGGCGTGAAAAAGTGCAACTGCATAACTTACAAGAAAAATTCCATATTTTCTGTCATAGTTTGGAAAGTCACTTAACCTTTATTACCCTAGAACAAGTTAATGGTGCGCAAATAGAAGAAAGTAAACGCCAAACTGAACAATTAGAACGGTTTAATACTGATTTAGCCGCCTCAATCGCCAATGCCTTAGAAGATAAATTTTCTGAAAAATTGGCGAAAGCAATGAAACCGTTATCTGTTGCAATTGACGGACTAGCGGACAGGGTTGGGGGGATGAATCAAAACGCGCTAGAGCGCATGGTTGAAACCTTTAGCCAGCATCTACAAAACGCGGCAGGGGAGGAAATGAAACAAGTCGCGCAAGCCCTAGAAAAGTTAATTCCTACACTCGGCGAATTACGCCAACAGTTTGATATGTCAGGTGTAGATTTTGGCTCGCGCATGACGGATGCGGCTTCTACTTTGCAACAAGGCTTTAACCATGCGGCAGATAATTTATTAGAACGAATGTCTGCGACAACAGCAGAAATTAATCAGACTGCTGCTCAAGAATTACAACGGGTTGGTGAGCCGTTGAGTGCGTTATTAACCGCGATGACAGGACTAAAGCAAGGGATTGATGAATCTAGCAATCATCTACGTACCAAAGCCCAAGATGCAGGGGCTGCGTTAGGATTAGCGGGGGAAAAGTTAGAGATGCGTTTATCCAGTGCTTCGCAACAATTAGCTACTCAATTAACGGATGCGGCGGATAAATTTGCAATTGTGCGTACAGAAATGAGTGAAATGAGTGGTCAAACTGTAGAAATGTTTAAATTGTCGTTAAAACAATTAGGGAATATTCAAACACAGTTGGTAGAAACAGGGGCGCAATTAACTTTAGTTGGGCAACCTTTGAGCGAAACAGTTCAGGCGTTAAATTTGACGCTAAATAATGTAAAAACCCTCAGCCAGTCAATGGAAACAACGGTTAATACATTGCAAGCCGTTAGTACCAGTTCTAGTGAGAGCTTGAATAGTACGAATAAAACAGTTGAGCAAGTTTGGAAAAAATATCAAAGCCATTTTGAGAAAGTAGATGAGGATGTTGCTAAAGTTTTCCAAGAGTTAAGTAAAGGTGTCGATAATTATCGTCAACAAGTAGAAAGTTTTACCCAAAAGTTAGATGAAAGTTTAAATAATGCAACAAAATCATTAAGCAGTGTTATTGTGGAGTTAATGGAAAGTATTGAAGATTTAAATAACACATCCGCCAAAGAGAAGAAATAAATAATATTAATTAATTCAAGGTTATTTATTAAAAATAAGAACCTATGCCATATTGTTTAAAGTTTTCTAGCATTTGTTGTGCTTTATCCCTGCTTAACGTTAATTTGTGCAGTTCTGCTAGTTGAATAAACTGTGTTAATACAATGGTGATACGGTTATCGCCACCGCGTATTTTAGGGAGAATTTTCTGCATAATTTGTTCATCTAATGCGTCTTCCCAACAAACATCCAGTTGCTCTGCTGCTTGAATATAGCGTTTTATTTCCGTGATTACACGAAAGGCAAAGGGGGCTATAGGGTGTAAACAGTCCCAAATTTCCATGAGTATTGATTGATAGGCTAAGTCGTGTAATTGCGCACTTAAGGCTTCTCTATCAATGGTTAATTCGATTAATTGCGCTCTATCGTAAACTTTATCGGCGAATCCGTGTGTTGTCTCGTCAATATTGACTGTTCCAATGAAATACAAATTAGGGGGGAATAGCACTTTTTCGTTAGGGGCGAGTTCTATCATTGCGTTACCTTGGCGGGCGCGAATTTCTAGGGCGGATAAAAACCGCGCAAAATAATATTCTATCCGTGCCAAATTCATTTCGTCTAAAATCAAGTGGTAAGGGGGTGCAAATTCGCCATATTGTGTATAAGCATTGCCTGCCTCGCGGAGAAATTGGCTAAAAGGCGTATCTTGATATTTATTGGCTAATGGGTTGAGATAACCTAATAAATCTTCGTTACTTGTCCAGTTTGGTGCTACGGGAACAAGTAGCGTTTTTGCTTGTATCGCTTCGCTATAACTTTCGGCTAACCATGTTTTTCCTGTACCGCTTAGACCTGAAAGAATAACAAAACCACGTAGTTGCAAGGCTAGGTGATAACGGCGCAGGGTGCGCGTGCTAATAGCTAATTGTTTAGCTTGGATAAAGGTTTGTATCTCAGTAAAGCTAGGCGGTTTGTAGTTGATGCTGGGTTGTAGGAGTGCTTGCCATGTTGGCATATCGTCATCCATCATCATCGCCTCATCTGCTAAGTTAAGATGTTGTAAGTGTAGGTATAAAAACCAGTCTAATTCAATAAAATCGTGGGCATTTAAACGTTGTTTCAGCCCTGATATTTCTTGTTGAAAGGTGCTTAATGAATGGATGGTATAGCCGAGTTCTTCTAAGACGCGCTTGGCTGAATAGCGATAAATAGCAAATTCGTCAGGATGAAACGCCATCACCAATCCTGTGGTGATGATGTCACCAAAGCCAGATATTTCTTTGATAGCAATGGCTTTTTCTAAAGGGGTTAGAGTCGTGTTATTGAGTAGAATAAGGGCTTTTTGAATGCAATGGTATTTTTGTGCTTCGTGCTTTAAATGGGGGGCAAAAATGGGATTATTGGCACTCGCTCCCCAAATGTGTTGCCCTTCTAAGATTAATTCTCCTGTTTCTAAGGCTTGTTCAAACTGTTGAATTTCTGCGTTTGTTAAGGGGGTCGGATTAAAAAAAATACGCCCTGTCACATCGTTGCCATTTAAGGTTGCTGCACTTTCAAACATCCATACTTCTTGTTCAAAGCATTGAACTGAAACGGTTTCAGGATTAGCCAATAACTGACGCAGGCGTTGTGCTTGGTGTTGGCGAACTTTTACGCGGAATTTTTCTAATGGGTCAATTTGAAAGTGTTGAAAGGTGGTTTCTAAACTGGGGAGTTTAACGGAGCTTTCCGTATCTTGTTGTTGTATTTTGCGCTGTTTATAAATTTTGTTCCATTTGGCACATAATGCACGTGCTTCTGTATTGGTTAAATAAGTTTGTTTACCTTTTTCAGTTAGTTGCCATAAGCCTCTAATATTTTTATCAATTAATCCTTCTGCATTGAGATAAACCGTCATCCAGCTAATATTGCTCTCTACTTTAGAAAGTCCTCGCGTGTTGAGTTCTTGGCGTGTACTCTCTGATATATTCAAAAGTTGCACAATTTTATTGCGTACTTCAGCGGATTCTGCCTTACCACCTAATTCCCGTAGTACATTTAATAAGGGTGGGATATATTGATAACTCTTATATTTATTGGTCATGTGAATAATGTGATAGTGCGTAAGGCAAAAAGGCTGAATTATCTTAACTTATTGGTTATAGGGTATCTTATAACTATTTCGTATTGTGGTAATAATTTTTTCATATATTTCTCGTCAATTATATTATCCACAAGTTAGAATTTATCAGCTAATATTGTGGGAATATTCGCATTTAATAGAATAAACAATAACGTTGCAGTATATTTTTTTAGTAACCACTTGAAGTAAAGGGGATAAAGCATGGCACATGTTGTTATTATCGGGGCAGGTATTGGTGGGCTTCCTGCGGCACTTGAGCTGAAAAATGAGTTGGGTAATGGTCATGAAGTAACCGTTATTAATACAACTGACCATTTTCATTTTATTCCTTCAAATCCATGGATTGCTGTGGGTTGGCGTAAGCGGGAAGATATTAGTTTTGCCTTAGAGCCTGTTTTAAAACGTAAAAAAATTAATTTTATTATGCAAACCGTCACGAAAATTGACGCGCAACAAAACCAAATCACGTTAAGCAGTGAACAAACCATTCACTATGATTATTTAGTGATTGCAACAGGACCTAAGTTGTCTTTTGATGAAGTACCGGGTTTAGGCCCTGTAAATGGTTTTACGCATTCTGTTTGTACATTAGACCATGCTGAGAAGGCGTATGAAGGTTATTTAAGTTTGTTAGACAATCCCGGTCCTGTTGTGATTGGCGCGGTACAAGGGGCAAGTTGTTATGGTCCTGCATACGAGTTTGCAATGATTGTGCATTCTGCTTTGAGCAAAGCAAAACGCCGCAAAGATATTCCCATGACTTATGTAACAGCCGAACCGTATATCGGACACATGGGCTTAGGTGGGGTTGGTGATTCAAAAGGGATGCTCGAGTCAGAATTGCGTGAGCGACATATTAAATGGATTACTAATGCGAAAGTCAGCAAAATCGAACAGGGTAAAATGTTTGTTGATGAGCATAACGATAAGGGTGAAGTTTATAAACAGCATGAGTTACCGTTTAATTACTCTATGATGTTGCCCGCGTTTAAAGGGATTGATGCCGTTGCTGCGGTAGAAGGTTTATGTAATCCACGCGGTTTTGTTATTGTTGATGATTATCAACGAAGCAAAATGTATAAAAATATTTATTCTGTGGGGGTATGTATTGCTATCCCTCCTGTAGAAGCGACTCCTATCGCCGTTGGCGCGCCAAAAACAGGCTATATGATTGAGTCTATGGTTACGGCAACCGTTGCAAATATTGTGAATGAAATTCAAGGCAAAGAGCCTAGTAAAGTTGCAACATGGAACGCGATTTGTTTAGCCGATTTGGGTGATACGGGGGTTGCTTTTGTTGCTATTCCACAAATTCCACCACGTAATGTGACATGGTCGAAAAAAGGGAAATGGGTACATTTAGCCAAGATTGGTTTTGAGAAATACTTCTTACACAAGATGAAAAAAGGAATTTCCGAACCTGCATTTGAGAAGTATATTTTGAAAGCGTTAGGGATAGAACGTTTAGAATAAACCCCTCGCAATAACGGATAATCCCTATCCATCTTGCAAGAAGTCTTATAAGACGATAAAAAAACCTGTCAGGATTTACCCTTTCTGACAGGTTTTTTTACTTATTTGCGTAATAATAAAACCGTTAGAGGGGGTTAATCTGTTATTCAGACAAATCCCCTCAATACTTCGCTAGCACTACTTTAACTGATCAATTTCTTCCTGTGTCATTTGCCGTGCTTCATCAGGCAACATAACAGGAATACCATCACGAATAGGATACGCTAAGCGTGAAGCCTTACAACGTAATTCATGCGTATCTTTATCGTAAATTAATGGGGCTTTGGTTACTGGACAAACCAATATATCAAGCAGTCTTTTGTCCATTTATTTCTATCCTTTTTAAACGTTGTAATAACTTCTCGCCAAATGTAACGGGTAGTCGCGCGTCTATGGGCAAATACCAATGTTGTGCGCCCGCAATCAATTTACATTTTACCGCGTCTTTTTCCGTCATAATCACAGGCAGATTATCCATAAAGGTAATATCATCTGCCGTATAATAATAATGGTCGGGAAACTCGTGACTGATGACTTTTAAGCCTAAATCCCGTAAACGACTAAAAAACTTTTCAGGGTGTCCTATCCCCGCAATCGCATGAACTTCTTGATTACGTAAATCAGATAAAGGCTTTATAACGCGCTCATCAGTTAACGCATGCAAGGCTTGCAAGTCATATTGCATAGAAAATTCATTTTTTAAACCGACTGCCCCTTTCGTCACCAAAAAATCAACCTGTTGTAGCCGACTAATCGGCTCACGCAACGCGCCTGCGGGTAAACAACGTCGATTCCCATAACGGCGCACATCATCTAATACCGCGATTTCAATATCCCGATGTAGCGCGTAATGTTGCAATCCATCATCACTAATAATGATATTACAAGCAAATTGCGACAATAACATTTTAACGGCTTTTTTTCGTTCAGGCGCAATCATCACAGGACAATGGCTATGTTTTGCCAATAAAATCGGCTCATCACCAACAATTCTTGAGTCACTTTGCTCAGTAACAGAAATAGGATACACCGCACTTTTTCCCCCATATCCGCGACTGACAATCCCCACCCGATAACCCTGTTGCTTTAAAAAACGGGCTAACCAAATGACTAACGGCGTTTTACCCGTTCCCCCAACGGTTAAATTACCGACCACAATGACAGGTATCGGCGGACGATAACAAGAGAAAATACCCCAACGATAAAACTGACGACGCAAGCGCACAAGACCGCAATATAACCAAGCAAAGGGGATTAGTAACACGCTGACGGGATGGCTTCCATACCAAATATCATTCCACTTCATGATAGTAACTTACTCAGATTTTTGTTCTACTTCAAAACTCAAATGCACACAATTAAGATTACGCGCCGCTTCCATCGCACGCATTACTGCTTCATGAGGCGTTTTTGCATCGGCACTAATCATCATTCGCGGGTTAGAACTATCACCAATCACTTGCTTTAACGCCGTCGTCAAAGTATCTAATTGATTATTAACTAATGTTTTACTAGTATCATTAATCGCATAGTCACCCTGTGCGGTAATATAAATTCGCGTTAGCGCATTTTGTTCTTTAGGGGCTTCTCCATTCGCTTGAGGTAAATCAATATTCAACTCTGATTGCCGATTAAACGTCGTCGTCATCATAAAAAATACCAACAACAAAAAAACCGTATCAATCAGCGGCGTTAAATTAATCCGCAAACTGTCCCGACTATCTCTCCGTCGCCGTTTAAACATTATTCAGCCTCACGCTCGCCATGAATAATATCAATCATTTTTAACGTTTCCTGTTCCATATCAACAAGAAATTGGTCAACCTTACCGCGAAAATATCGATAAAACACAAACGTTGGAATTGCGACAAATAAACCAGCGGCGGTCGTAATTAATGCCTCAGATAACCCGTTTGATAACACAGCAGGATTACCTAAACCATGCTCCCCAACAGCGGCAAACATACTAATAATCCCTGTCACCGTACCCAACAAACCCAACAAAGGAGAAATTTCTGCGATTGTTCCCAATGTATTCAAATATTTTTCCAAATCATGCACAACCTCATTAGTCACCTCAGAAATGCCCGATTTCATCATCTCACGGTCATGGTGCATGTGGGCAATCGCAGCAGCTAACATCTTGCCTAGAGGGGAATTATTCCGTAACACCTCCAAATGCTTTTTATCAAAATTGCCTTCCTGCATCCGTTTCCAGACCTGATTAATTAAGCCTTTTGGAATAATATACTTTCGTTGCAAACTCCAAAAACGCTCCCCAATAATGGCTAATGCGGCAATAGAACACAATAAAATAGGCAGCATCACCCAGCCACCCGCAACTATAATTTGAAACACAGTTAATAATTCCTCATTGGCTTGATATGATTATTTCTTATCTTAACATTTTGTCCGCTTGACCAAATAGTTTTACACCATCTTACAACCGCAGTCATTGGTTTAAAGCCCTGCCAAGATACGCTATATTACAACGATTAACCGCTTTTTTTCACCACAGAATCCTAAAGATGATACTGCCTGACTTCCTCCAGAACCTATTACACTTTTTTATTGCCTACGGCTGGGTATTTTCCCTACCCATTTTAGAACGCTTCTGGTACATCCAAAAAAAGCCACTTTTAAGACAAGGGTTTATAAGTGATTTGCTCTATCCTTATCACCCATTTGGCATTGAATTTTTTATCATCATGGGCGTTGCGATTTACGTTTTTCCCGCAGAACACAATGGCTATTTACAAGGCTATCTCAGTGATAAATCCTTTTTCTACACCATGATAATCCTGATTATTCTTGGCGAGATTGTTTTTTACACTGCCCATTATTACTCGCACAAAATCCCTGTATTATGGGAATTCCACCGCGTTCACCACAGCTCTACCACGCTAGATTCCCTCTCAACCAGTCGCTTTCACATCCTTGACCGTGCCTTATTTACCGCCCCCATACTCATTATCATTGCCTACCTTGCGCCACGTCCTGAAGTTGTACTGATTTATGAATTTGCACGCGGATTTATGGATAGATTTATCCACAGCAATTTAAACGTGCCACGCAGTCTGCATAAATTACTCATCTCCTCCCCCCATTTTCACCGCTGGCACCACGCCCAAGATAAAGAAGCATGGGACACCAATTTTTCAGGCAATTTTATTTTTATGGACCTGATTTTTAAAACCGCATACGACCCCGACCCCAGCATCAAACCCCCACCAACCACCTTTGGCGAAGATGGCTACACCAATAATATTATTTTGCATCAACTATTACCTTTTCATTTTTTACTCAAAAAAACCCAGTTTTACACCGTTTTTTGTCAAAAAATGAATCTGTATTACCAACAAATTCGTGACCACAAATGGCATCAACAACTATCACGTTTCAAATGGGTACGTGAGCTATAACCAAAGGATTTAACAATGGAATTATCCCCCAGAGAAAAAGACAAATTACTCTTATTTACCGCTGGTTTACTTGCAGAACGTCGCAAAGCCAAAGGATTAAAACTCAACTATCCTGAAGCCGTTGCCTATATTGCTTGTGCCATTATGGAAGGGGCCCGCGAAGGCAAAACCGTAGCCCAACTAATGAGCGAAGGCGCGCAATTACTCACACGTGAAGACGTGATGGAAGGGATTGCCGAGATGATTCTCGATGTTCAAGTAGAAGCAACTTTTCCCGACGGAACAAAATTAGTAACCGTGCATAATCCCATTGTATAAATAGCTATTATTTTATAGGCTTATGTTGTGATTCAACCATCTTTAACCACTGCTGGTTTTGTGTTAGTGCCGAGTGTCTTTTCACCGATTGAATGCGAGACATTCGCTACTAACATCCCAAAGATTACGCCTACCTCTGCGGGTACTCGTTCGCTTTTATCCCTAGCATGGTGTGCTGAAATAGTGCAACGTTTGCGAGCGCATCCCATTCTTACCAGCATACTTTCTTCAAATATAGTTGCTGTGCAATGCACTTATTTTGAAAAATCGTTATCTCGTAATTGGCTAGTCTCTTTTCATCAAGACCTTAGCATTCCCGTTGCGTATCGTGTTGAACATCCTCAATTACAAGGTTGGTCAGAAAAAGAGAGCGGATTATTTGTGCAAGCCCCCGCCGCTTTATTGGCAGAAATGTTGGCGATTCGCATACATCTTGACCCCTGTTTAGCTGAAGATGGCGCATTGCGTGTTATTTCGGGTTCACATTTATTGGGTCGTCTAAATCCACAAAAGATAGTTACCCAGCGTAACACCATGCAAAAAGAGATTATCTGTGTTGCAGAACAAGGTTCTGCATTAGTGATGCGTCCACTGTTATTACATGCTTCATCTAAATCTTCTGGAACAGGTTTACGGCGGGTATTACATTTTTTATTTGCACCAAAAGATGTTTTATATGGCTTGCAATGGCGCGAGAGCGTTTAAACAGTCTAATACGCTATTTTTTGTTCCCATGTGCAAGCTTTAGATTTATTAAAAACTGTAGGGGTAAATATGGCGGGAGAAGTGAAAAAGGAAGGAATCTGGGTTTTTCTCGAATTGTTTTTTGCCGTAGCTATGTAGTTCATCCAAGCGATATGTTGTTGTACAAGTCCACTCATCCCCTTGTTGTTTCACAGGAACATCGCTGGTAACAGTGGCTTTAGGCAAGGTTAGCCAATAAATTTGATGTAATCCTTTTATATAATCATAATTCGCTTTTTTGCGATTTAATGTGTCTAAAACTTCATTAAACGATTTTTCTTCAGGCGTTTTACTTTTAAGCTCATCTCTTGCAGTTATGAATGTTTGCGCTAATGGAATTTCTCTGTTTTTTATGATTTTCTTCATATCTGTTGCAGATATGGCAGATGTTAGCAAGGAAAAAAGTATTGTTTCGTAACCTTGTACGTTTTCCTCTAATTTGAACATGCTACGCATTGCAACGATAAATAAAAAAGCTACGCTTTTTTCATCAAAAGGTTGCTGTAATCCATTATGGGCAATCCAATTTCGTGTACATTTCATAATCCAACCAAACGCAGATAAACACTTATCTTCTGTCGTAAGATTTAAATTTTTAGGACTCGCATTATCTTCCCATTCATGCGCAAGTGTACGAATAAATAGCTTATAATCTCCTTCTTTATTAACAGGTTCTATCAATGGTAAGAACTTTTCTAACGTATCCAAATAATCCGCCATATTGGCTT
The DNA here is from genome assembly GCF_001305575.3 of Beggiatoa leptomitoformis. Lineage (NCBI taxonomy): Bacteria > Pseudomonadati > Pseudomonadota > Gammaproteobacteria > Thiotrichales > Thiotrichaceae > Beggiatoa > Beggiatoa leptomitoformis. Next base: position 3,940,061 of record NZ_CP012373.2, on the reverse strand, counting down.
TTAATTCGCTAATATCAGGCTTTTCCTTCAGAAAGTGCTGAAACTGAAGATTTTCATTTGAGTCTTTAATATGTTTTTTAATAAACTGGCAAGCATTAATAATGCCTCGTCTTAATGTTAAATAACGGGATTGTTCTTGTTGTTTTAGCCAATCACGTAATTCATTATAGCCTTTTGTATTTTTTTCAAAAGCATTTGGTTTTTTATCTTGTGGAATTAGCATTGTTTTACAAGCTGTTACAAATTCTTTTAAACTTTCTGCTTCACCTGTAAAAATGCAAATATTCTCTTTTGGAAACCCTGAATAAATCAGATAGTTATAAAGATACAAACCGCCTTTTTTACGTTCATAGCCATTTTCTTTTAAAGATGGGCGTATAGATTCAGGGTCTGCCCCTAAACTCAGGTCTAATAACACAACATCGATATCCTGTACTTTTTTAGAACAAATTTCTGTAAATCCATGATAATTCCCTCGTAAATCGATGCTGTGAAAAACACGATTTTTAAAAAAAGCCTCTTTTTCTAATTTCTCTAAAAATACTGTTAAGTCTTCTGGATTATCTGCTAAATCTAAAGCGTTATTATTGAGAACTGCATCACATACTTCTGAAGGGAGCAATTCTTTAAAAATCGCTTGGAACATTGTTTTTTGTTCGCCTTCAGCCCCAAAATCCTCAATCCATAAAATATTCATATAAAATTATCCTGATGAAGTTTAACGGTTATGGTGTAATTATCTTCTGTATCGTCAACAATCAATTCAGATTTATGCAAAAGCGTTAATAATCTTCTTATAAAAACAAGTCCTTGTTGACTTTTTTCTTCTTTATAACGTTTTTCTATTGAAAAGCGATTGCTACAGGTAAAACAATAACTATCTGCATTTTTAGACCAAGTCACTTTTATTGGTTTTTCTGTTGCATAACGAATTGCATTGTAAATAATTTCGGAAAAAATAGAAAATAAGAAAGTGAATCTAATGCCATCTTTTTCAAAATGAAATTGTTCCTCATCAATTTCTAGTTCGATAATGTCAAATTCATTTTTAAGCCATTCAATAATTTTTTGTGAAGACTTATCTTCTATAAAAAGAATCTCTTGTACAAATTGTTGTTTAAGTTGGTCTTGTTCCGTATTAGTGAATTGGGGAAAGAATTTAGCTAAATATCGGGAAGACAGACGAAAAAACAAGCGATTAACCGTTTGTTGTAAGGCAAAAGCTAAGGTTGTATAAATGGTTTCGCTGCCTTTATTATCTTGTTTCCATTTGGTTTTAAAATTTTCTGGTTCTGTTATATATTGTTTAAACATCTGGATTAATGTATTAGTAACAGAAAAAATATTCGCCAGTGATAATAGTCGTGAGACTGCTTTGAATTTATTGGCATCCTCTTTATAGTCTGTTCCCAGTGTTGAAATAATAATGTGAATACTTTCATCAACTGTTCCTAAACTATTATTCAAGGTATGCGTTAAAAACGATAACATTTCCTTGTCGGCTTTTTCTTTAGCCTCTTGTCTTTCCAGTTCAATTAACGCATTCATTGATACTTGACGAATAACACGGATAACTTGTTCTTGATTCTCCCCATCAATCTCTTGTATTCCTTCTAAGATAGAATTTATTTCTTTATCATCTGTAATCTCATGTAAATATTCTTTCGCTTTAGATAAATTAATAGCACCAAATCTACCTTGTTTATAAGCGGTTGCTAGGGCATATTGAGCAAGAATAGCAATGTTTTTATCACTATCCTGTTTAGCCGCTTTTTCAAGCCATTCAAGCGATTTTTCATCGTTTTGCTCAACCCCTACACCTTCGTGATAATGATTCGCTAAATTAAACTGCGCTTTAGCAAACCCTTGTTGTGCGGATTTTTGATACCATTCAAAAGCCTTTTCATGGTTTTGTGCAACCCCTTTGCCTTTTTCATAACAAACCGCTAAATTAAACTGCGCTTCAGCATCCCCTTGTTGTGCAGATTTTTCAAACCATTCAACAGCCTTTTCATGGTGTTGTGCAACCCCTACGCCTTCATGATAACAAAGAGCCAAACTAAGCTGTGCTTGAGCATCACCTTGCTGTGCAGATTTTTTAAACCATTCAAAAGCTTCTTCATCGCTTTGCACAATCCCTATGCCTTTGTGATAACAAAGAGCTAAACTAAGCTGTGCTTGGGCAAACCCCTGTTGTGCAGATTTTTCAAACCATTCAACAGCCTTTTCATGGTTTTGTGCAACCCCTACGCCTTTTCTATAACAATTCGCTAAATTAAACTGCGCTTGAGAAAACCCTTGTTGTGCGGATTTTTGATACCATTCAACAGCCTTTTCATGGTTTTGTGCAACTCCTTCGCCTTTATGATAACAAACCGCTAAATTAAATTGCGCTTTAGCATCTCCACGTTTAGCCGCCTGTTCCATCTGTTTAAATAAGTGTTTATTAACTTTAACTACCTGCGGGTTCTCGTTTTTTATGCTATCGACTTTCTCAATCGGTAATCCTTGATGACTGGCAAGCGGTTTTTTCCGACTGGGTGGCGTATTTGTTGAATCCATTTCAAATCTCCTGAAACAATAGGGTGTATAAACATCAGCGTTATACACCCTAAATAAACTTAAAAACCAATAACCTGATTATTACAACAACACCCGTTCAACCCCGCCGTGTTGAACTTTTTCAATAAACCGTTGTTGCCAGCCATTGCCCAAGTTTTTATTAGCGAGTTCTACAACAATATAATCGGTTTCAATCCCTACTTCATCCCGATAACGCGATAAACCTTGCACGCAAGCAGGGCAAGAAGTCAGCATTTTAACCGTCCCTTGTTCATTAGTTTCAGTCCCACTAAGACTTTTCACGCCTTTGTGTAACTCTTCTTGTTTACGGAAACGCACTTGCGTTGCAATGTCAGGACGCGCAACCGCAAACGTACCCGCTTCACCACAACACCGCTCAGACAATAAAACCGATTGCCCCAATAAACTGGAAGCAACTTTCGTCGGATTATACGTTTTCATCGGTGAATGACAAGGGTCATGATACATATACCGTTCGCCACTAACTCCTTCTAACGTAATGCCTTTTTCCATTAGGTATTCGTGAATATCTAATAAACGACTGTTGGGGAAAATTTGTCCAAACTGATATTTCAGCAGTTGGTCCATGCAAGTTCCACAAGAGACAATAACGGTTTTAATATCTAAATAATTTAAGTTATTAGCTACACGATGGAATAAAACTTGATTCCCTGTGGTGATGTTTTGCCCTTTAACTTCGTCACCATTAGCCAGTTGTGGATAGCCACAGCATAAATATCCCGGTGGGAGAACAGTTTGTGTACCAACTTCATACAGCATGGCTAAGGTTGCCAAACCCACTTGGCTAAATAAGCGTTCCGAACCGCAACCGGGGAAGTAAAACACGGCTTCGCTATCATCTGTCACTTTTGCAGGGTCGCGCAAAATTGGAATGGTATTTTTATCCTCTAGCTCTAACAATCCGCGCATGGTTTTTTTCGGTAAACTGGCGGGTAGCGGTTTTTTTACAAAATTAATGACTTGCGCTTTTAAGGGCATTTTGCCCGTTGTGGCGTGCGGAATGGTTTTTTTACCTGCAAACCCTAGTTTTTTCGCCAGTTGATAACCCAAATTTTGGGCTTTAAATCCCCAATCTAACATGGCAGTACGGAGAATTTTGATAAATAAGGGGTCTGTTGCGTTGAGGTAGCGCATCGCTGCCCATGTGCCAAGACTTGCCCGCCGTTGTCCTTGTTTTTTCAGAATGTTACGCATTTTAATGGTGACATCGCCGAAATCAATATTCACAGGACAAGGATTTTCGCACTTGTGGCAAACGGTGCAATGGTCGGCGACATCATTCATTTCGTCAAAATGGCGTAAAGAAATGCCGCGTCGTGTTTGCTCTTCGTATAAAAAGGCTTCAATAATCAATCCAGTCGCTAGGATTTTATTGCGTGGCGAGTAGAGTAAGTTAGCACGTGGGACATGGGTATTGCAGACGGGCTTGCACTTGCCACAGCGTAAGCAGTCTTTAATCATCACGTTCAATTCGCCCAATTCGCTGGCTTCTAGCAGGAGGGCTTCTCGTTCTAACAGTCGTAATGATGGGGTATAGGCGTTTTGTAGTCCGCCATTAGGAAGCAGTTTTCCGCGATTAAAATGACCCTTGGGGTCTATCTTTTCTTTATATTGAATAAAGGCTTGTTGATATTCAGGGCTTAAAAACTGGAGTTTAGTAATGCCAATGCCATGTTCGCCTGAAATCACCCCGCCAAGCTTTTCTGCAAAGGCCATAACGCGGGCAACAATGCGGTCGGCTTCATGCAGCATGGCGTAATCATTAGAATTAACAGGGATATTGGTATGTACGTTGCCATCGCCCGCGTGCATGTGGGTAGCGACAAATAAGCGTCCACTGCGTTTTTTGTGGTGTATATCGCAGATTTTTTGTTGAACTTCTTGTAAATTCAAGCCAATAAAAATATCGTCTAGTGTTTTTTGAACGGTGAGACGGTAAGAAATTCGCAGGTCGCGACGTTGTAATAAAGCAAAAATGCTTTCTGTGCCATTATCTGTAATATTGGCAAGACTGTAACTTTCTCTAAAGGTGAGTAAATTTGCATCCGTAAGGGTTTTTAACGTGTGGGCAGGCATGTCTAAATTTGCCATTAAATGCGCCCAAAGTTGTTTGGTTTTTTGCAGGTAGTCGATAGCGGTTGCTTTTTTGGTCGCTAAGATTTCGCCTGATTCTTGGCAATGTCCAAAATCACCGCCTTGTTTGGTGTTAAAGCTGGTAGGTAAATCATTTTCTAAATAATAAAGAATTTTATCAACGATTTGCAGTTTATTTTGGGTGGATTGTTCGATGTTAATCCGTTCAATTTCGTCATTGTATTCGGCTAAACGGTCTAGCGGAATGACAACGTCTTCATTGACTTTAAACGCATTGGTATGTGCTGCAATCGCGGCGGTGCGTGAACGGTCTTTCCAAAATAATTGACGGGCTTCTGCGGTAATAGCAACAAACCCTTCTGCTTCACGAGCATTGGCTAAACGGACGATATGTGAGGCAGATTGTGCAATTGCATTTTCATCTTCTCCTGCAATATCAATTAATAAAACCATTTTTGGCAGTTCTTGACGTGGGGCTTTGGTGCTGTATTTCACGGCGCGTACATATCGTTCATCTAAGTGTTCCATGCCTGCTAGTAACACGGTAGGAACGCTATCTAAGTAGTTTTTCACTTCGACAATCGCAGGAACGGCTTTGCGCAAGTCCGCACCGAAAAATTCTAGGCAAACAGTGCGGGTAAACGTGGGTTGTTTGTGTAAAACGAATACGGCGGAGGTAATTAAGCCATCACAACCTTCTTTTTGTACTCCGGGTAAACCGCCAAGAAATTTATTAGTAACATCTTTACCTAATCCCGGTTTGCGGATTTCATGGGCGGGGATGCGTAAAACAGTTGGTTCACCTTTTTGGGTTTTGCCGTCTATGTCGTAACGGGTTACACGAAATTCAGCGAAAGGGATTTCATGAATTTTGCCTAAGTTGTGGTTTAGGCGTTCAATTTCTATCCAATCCGCATCAGGTGTAACCATTTTCCATGAAACGAGATTATCTAGCGTTGTTCCCCACAAAACGGCTTTTTTTCCGCCTGCATTCATGGCGATATTACCGCCGATGGTGGAGGCTTCTTGCGAAGTAGGGTCAACTGCAAAAATACATTTATGTTCTGCGGCACGTTCAGCAACGCGCTTAGTCACTACACCCGCTTCTACCCAAATAGTGGAGACAGGTTTGTCGACATTGGGTAAAGTGCGTTGTGTGACAGCTCCCATGGCTTCTAATTTTTCCATGTTTATTACAGCACTGTCTTGTACTAACGGTACAGCTCCCCCCGTGTAACCTGTGCCACCCCCACGCGGAATCAGCGTTAGCCCAAGTTCAATACATGCTTTAACCAGCCCTGCGGTTTCTTTTTCAGTATCAGGGCATAGGACAACAAAGGGATATTCAACGCGCCAGTCCGTCGCATCAGTGACATGCGAAACGCGGGCTAGTCCGTCGAAACGGATATTGTCTTTATGTGTAACTTGGCGCAAACGACGGCGTACTTTACGGCGTAGCATGTGTTGGCTGTCTAACCACGCATGAAATTGTTGTACCGTTTGTTGAGCTGTTTTTATCAAGCTAAGCGTTAAAGGATTATCTTCCGCACGGGTTTCAATTTGGGCAAGACGATGTGTTAGGGAATGAATCAGCGATTCAAGCCGTTTATGGTTGTCGAGCAAATCGTCTTGAATAAAGGGATTGCGTTGAATAACCCAAATATCTCCAAGCACTTCCAGCAACATACGGGCGGAACGTCCTGTTCTCCGTTGTGTGCGTAATTCGTTGAAAGTTTGCCAAGCATTTTCCCCCATCAAGCGAAGAAAAACTTCTCGGTCGGAAAAAGAAGTGTAGTTGTAAGGGATTTCACGAATACGGGTTTGTGTCGTCATGAGTGTAACAACCGATGATAATGAAAGTCTAAAGAAGTTGAAGTTTAGCAGAAAATGTAGCTAAAGGCATGAAAAACCTGTATTTTTTAAGGTAAATACAGGTTAAATAGATGTTGTTAAAGTGGATTTTTAAATTCAAAATGGCGATTAAGTCGCTTAGTTTAAACAAGCATTCTGTGGGTTTCTTTGTTGCAACGTGGCTAATTAACAACCATGCTATGCTAAATTAAAGATGATTTAAACTATTAGATAAATGAATCTACGTGAGGGAATATATGGAATTTGCGACGGTAACGGAAGCCTTAACAGTATTAAAAAATACGGATGGTGATAATTTTCGCTGGATTGCGGCAATTTATTATTTGTTGAACGAAGCACCGAGTGAGGCTCGTGCAGATATGGCGGAGAAATTTAACACAATGCCTGTAGAACAGCAGTCATTAATTCAAAGTATGTTAGACATTTACCAAGTAACAAAAAAAGCTGCGCAGTAGATAAAATTGTTTGATACAAGAGGGATTTTATGCGCGTAAAAGACAAATACATCAACCCCTTTACCGATTTTGGGTTTAAAAAGTTGTTTGGGAGTGAACCAAATAAGGACTTGCTTGTCGATTTTCTTAATGAGCTATTGCAGAAAAAGACAGGACAAATTATTGACTTGACTTATCTTCCTCCTGAACAACTCGGGCGACACATCGATAATCGTAAAGCAATTTTTGATATTTATTGCGAAAACGAATACGGGGAAAGGTTTATCGTTGAATTACAAAAAGCGAAACAAAACTATTTCAAAGACCGTAGTATTTATTACTCTACGTTTCCAATTCAACAACAAGCTGAAAAAGGTCAATGGGATTTTAAATTAAACGCGATGGTAGTGCTAAAGAGAAAGTGATATTAAAATAAGAAAACAGAAGAAAGAAGAAGAGTCCCTAAAATGCTAACCTGCCCAAGCTGTAAAGCGACACACATTGTGAAATACGGAAAAACCCGCACAGGGACACAAAACTACAAATGTCGCGAATGCGGACGACGATTTGTAGAACAACCCACCAAGAAATACATAAGCCAAGAGACGTGGGCACAGGTGGACAAGCTATTAAAAGAAAAACTTTCACTGAGAGGAATAGCCCGTGTTACAGGAATCTCAGGCACATGGCTACAACATTATGTCAATGGTTTGTATGCGCAACAAAGACTAGAACAAGCCGTTAAAAAAAAGGACAGTTGCGCTTAGAATGCGATGAGATGTGGTCATTTGTTGGGCAGCGTCGCCAGAAAGTGTGGGTATGGTTAGCGTTGGATAGAGACTCACGAGAGGTTGTCGGGATTGCCTTTGGGAAGCGAGATGTTGAGGGAGCGCAAGCACTCTGGAATTCACTCCCAGCGGTATATCGGCAATGTGCAGTCTGTTACACCGACTTCTGGGAAGCGTACCAGAAAGTTCTTCCGAGTAAACGGCATCAAGCAGTAGGGAAGGAGACGGGGCTGACCAATCATATAGAGCGATTTAATAATACGTTAAGACAGCGTGTCAGTCGTTTAGTGAGGAAAACCTTATCTTTCTCCAAGAAAATAGAAAATCACATTGGGGCTACTATTTTTTTCATTAATGATTATAACAAATCACTGCTTCTTTAGCACTACCAACGCGATTTATACCGTTGGCATTTTAGATTTTGTCTTTGATGAGGATAAAGAAGACCAAGACGTTTTTCATCATGAAGTTAAATTGATAGACCAAAGTACCAAAAGAGTCTTTTATGACAAATTGACTTATATCTATTTAGAAATGCCTAAATTCACCAAAACTGAAAATGAATTAGAAACGCATTTTGACAAATGGCTGTATATTTTACGGAATTTAGAAAATTTAACCAACCGCCCGAAAAAACTGCAAGAGAAGATATTCGGCAAGCTGTTTGAACAAGCAGAAATCGCAAATTATACCGACCAAGAATATGCAGAGTATGAGGAAAGTTTAAAAGTCTATCGGGATTTAAAAAATGTGATTGATACGGCTTTTGATGAGGGTAAAGCTGAGGGTTTGGCTGAAGGACTGGCTGAAGGAATAGAGAAAGGGCTGGCTCAGGGGATTGAAAAAGGACTTGCCGAAGGTATGGAGAAAGGCAAAGATGAAGCGATTCGTTTAACCGCATTGCAGTTGAAACAGGAAGGTATTCCTCATGAAATTATTGCAAAAGTAACGGGCTTAACCATCAAAATAATCGATGAATTATCTTGAGTGGACTCGGCAAGCGTTTTTAAGTTTAGTTTCTAGCTAAGTAACAAAAAAAGCTGCGCAGTAGATAAAATTGTTTGATACAAGAGGGATTTTATGCGCGTAAAAGACAAATACATCAACCCCTTTACTGATTTTGGGTTTAAAAAGTTGTTTGGGAGTGAACCAAATAAGGACTTGCTTGTCGATTTTCTTAATGAGCTATTGCAGAAAAAGACAGGACAAATTATTGACTTGACTTATCTTCCTCCTGAACAACTTGGACGACACATCGATAATCGTAAAGCAATTTTTGATATTTATTGCGAAAACGAATACGGGGAAAGGTTTATCGTTGAATTACAAAAGGCGAAACAAAACTATTTTAAAGACCGTAGTATTTATTACTCTACGTTTCCGATTCAACAACAAGCTGAAAAAGGTCAATGGGATTTTAAATTAAACGCAATTTATACCGTTGGCATTTTAGATTTTGTCTTTGATGAGGATAAAGAAGACCAAGACGTTTTTCATCATGAAGTTAAATTGATAGACCAAAGTACCAAAAGAGTCTTTTATGACAAATTGACTTATATCTATTTAGAAATGCCCAAATTCACCAAAACTGAAAATGAATTAGAAACGCATTTTGACAAATGGCTATATATTTTACGGAATTTAGAAAATTTAACCAACCGCCCGAAAAAACTGCAAGAGAAGATATTCGGCAAGCTGTTTGAACAAGCAGAAATCGCAAATTATACCGACCAAGAATATGCGGAGTATGAGGAAAGTTTAAAAGTCTATCGGGATTTAAAAAATGTGATTGATACGGCTTTTGATGAGGGTAAAGCTGAGGGTTTGGCTGAAGGATTAGCTGAAGGGGTTGAAAAAGGCAAAGCGGTGGGACTGGCTGAAGGAATAGAGAAAGGGCTGGCTCAAGGGATTGAAAAAGGACTTGCCGAAGGTATGGAGAAAGGCAAAGATGCAGCGATTCGTTTAACTGCATTGCAGTTGAAACAGGAAGGTATTCCTCATGAGACTATTGCAAAAGTAACGGGCTTAACCATCAAAATAATCGATGAATTATCTTGAGTGGACTCGGCAAGCGTTTTTAAGTTTAGTTTCTAGCTAACAGTCCATTCAATGTTTGTTGACGTTCTTCAGCAGACAATTGTGATAGCGTTTTAACGGCTTGATAAAATTCAGCTAAATTGCCTTGTTTTTCGGATAATAATGTAGTGAATGCGGGAATATAATCTTGATAAGTCAATATTGAGGTAATTTTAGCGTTATTGAGTGTTTCTGCGAACCAAAAATCATATCCTGCGTAGCCTCCCCATTTTTGTTGTTTAACTTGTTGATAATTAGCTTGTAGTTGCGCAAAAATATGTGTTTTCTGTGCGATTTTATCTGCTTGTGATAATGGTGAACGGTAAAGCTGTTCTAAATCTGTGCGTGTTTGTTGAATTAAAACGATAAAATCGGCACGTCGCTGGCGATATTGTTGATAATTTTCCCATTCCGCAGGTGTCCCATTTTGTGCTAACCAACGTTCTACACCAATGGTTTCTACCGTCATGGCAAAACTTTCATTAAAAGCGGTGTCATTGGGGATATATAAAAGTTGATGGGATAATTCGTGAAAAATGACGGATGCAATGCGTGTTCGCGACCACGATAACATGGTGTTTAATAAGGGGTCGGTAAACCAACCTAGTGTTGAATAGGCGGCGATGCCTCCAACATAAACATCGTATCCCTCTGTTTGTAATGCGCTTGCTGCTTGTTTTGCATCCGCTTCGGTAAAGTAACCTCGATAGCTGACACAGCCTACGACGAGAAAACACCATTCTTGCGGTTTTATGGAAAAAGGCGCGGCAGCGAAAACATTCCAAACCACGTAAGGGCGTTGTAAATCAGCATAAAAGGTGTAGCTGGGATTGTCTGGTAAATATAGCTTATCACTGGCAAAGGCGCGAATTTGAAGAACTTCAGCCAGTTGTTGTTTTAAACGTGTTGGGGTGTCGGTTTGGGCTATGACATTTTCTATGGGTTGCATCCGTTGCCAAATATCAACTTGTCCTTGCATGGCTTGCCCGTAGTAGCTGATGGTATTGCAGGCGGTAATGATGAAGACACTTAATAGTAAGAAAATGAATTTAATCTGTTTATTATGTGTCATGGAATGTACTCTTATTTTGTTTGCATGACGAAATTTATTTAGTGTAAATCCGTTGTGAAAGTAACACGGATAGCACTATTTTTAGTAGTGTTATCCGTTGGCTTTGACCTTTATTTATTTGTCATAGGCCGCCCATTATTTTCCTACGCTGTTTAAATGGGCAATGCGTACAGGCGCGGGGGGATGTGAGTCATAAAAGGCGGAATATAAAGGGTCGGGCGTGAGTGTGTTGGCATTTTCTTTGTACAATTTCACAAGGGCTTGTACTAAACAGTCGGCACTTGCTTGTTGAGCAGCAAAGCTGTCTGCTTCAAATTCATGTTTGCGTGCCGCCCATGCGAATAAGGGACTAAAAAAGAAGGTAAACACAGGCATTATTAGCATGAATAGGAGTAATGCCATGTAAGTGCTAGGCATTGTGATGCCAAACGCATTATAAAACGCCGTTTGTTGTATTAACCAGCCCAATAAAGCCAATCCACTTAGGCTGATGATTCCCATAAAAAACATACGTTTTTGTACGTGATTATGTTTAAAATGTCCTACTTCATGCGCAAGAACGGCTTCTACTTCATCTACATTTAATCCTTCTAGCAAAGTGTCAAAGAAAACAATTTGTTTATGTTTACCAAGACCTGTGAAATAGGCGTTGCCATGTCCAGAACGTTTCGAGCCGTCCATGACGTAAATACCTTCACTGGTAAAACCATTGCGTTGTAATAGCCCATCTATTCGTTGTTTTAATTCACTGTCTTCTAACGGTTTAAATTTGTTGAATAGCGGCGCGATAAAGGTTGGGTAAGCAATAAGCATTAGTAATGTAAAGCCTATCCAGACAAACCAAACCCATAACCACCATAATGCACCTGCAAATTCCATTAGCCATAAAACGATGGTTAATAAGGGAACAGCAATAACCAGCGATAAAACCAAGCCTTTTAAAGTATCCGCAATAAAGGTTTCCATACTCATGCGGTTAAAACCAAAAGTGGATTCAATTCGAAAAGTTCGATACCAACTGATGGGTAAATCTAGCAGTGAGGAAATCAGCATAAAACTGAGGATAACCGCAACCCCTGTCCATAAGGATGACCAACCCATTGCACGCCATGTATGGTCTAAAAAATTTAACCCCCCTCCAACCGTCCAAACCAATAAAATAGCGGTTTCTAACAATAATAGTTTTTGTGCGAAACGGGTTTTAATTTCAGTATAAGTGCCTGCTGTTTGGTGTTCGGACAACGCGATTTTTTCTTTAAATAAAGTAGGAACTTGGTTTTTATTAGATTGCACCATCTTAATTTGTCGCTGTGCAAGCCACCATTGCAAGCCTACGCCCGCAATAACGGCTAGTAAAAATACAACGGTTAATTCATTCATGTATAAAACTCTCTTAATTAGACGCTATAGAAACGATTGTATAGGGTAAAATAGGGATTAATTAATATAAGTTAAAGGTAACTCGCATAATGTCCCAAGACCCAACACATTTAATTTGGATTGATTTGGAAATGACAGGCTTAGAGCCAGCGCATGAATCCATTATTGAAATTGCAACGGTTATCACCGATGTTCACTTAAATCTGGTTGCTGAAGGCCCTGTGATTGCTATTCATCAACCTGATAGCTTATTAGCCACAATGGATGAATGGAATACGCGCCAACATAATGAGTCGGGGTTAGTAACAAGAGTGCGTGAAAGTACCATTGATTTAGCAACCGCAGAACAAATGACACTGGCATTTTTACAACAATACGTTCCTGCGGGTAAATCGCCAATTTGTGGCAACACAGTCAGTCAAGACCGTTTGTTTTTACATGCCTATATGCCCACATTAGAAAAGTATTTTCATTATCGTCAAATAGATGTCAGTACGCTAAAGGAATTAGCACGGCGATGGATGCCTCAATTGCCCAAGTTTAGCAAAACTGCACAACATCTTGCTATGTCAGATATTTATGAATCTATTAATGAATTAAAATATTATCGGGAACATTTTTTGCGTTTGCCTGTTTAAACATAGCGTGTTATGTCACTTCGGGCATTGCAGAGACAGACGCAAGCGACCAAATAATGCACGACAGCAAGATTTTCGTGTAGGAGCAAACCATGAAAGATAAATCCGTACTTCCTCTGCCATTATACCGTGCCAGCCAAGTACGTGAACTAGACCGTATTGCCATCGAAGAAATGGGAATACCGGGTATTTGTTTAATGGAACGTGCAGGCAGTACTGCATTTCAAGTCATGCAAACCTGTTTCCCAAAAGCAAAACGTATTATCGTGCTTTGTGGCACAGGCAATAATGGCGGTGACGGCTATGTAGTTGCCCGTCTTGCCTACCTTGCGGGCTACGATGTAACAGTATTGCAATTGGGAAATACCAATCAGCTTAAAGGTGAATCCCGTCTCGCTTTTGAAGGCATGCTCAGTGTTGGACTATCGCCACAAGTTTTTTCAGAAAAAAAACTTTCCATTGTCGACCTTATTGTTGATGCCTTAATTGGTACAGGACTAGACCGTGATGTTGCAGGTAAATTCCGCGACGTGATAGACGCAGTCAGTCGGCGTACCTGCCCTGTATTATCCCTAGATATTCCCTCTGGATTACAAGCAGATACGGGAAAAGTAATGGGAACAGCGATTAAAGCCGATATTACAGTCAGCTTTATTGGTTTAAAACAAGGTTTATTTACGGGGGATGGACCTGAATATTGTGGCAAAATTTATTTTGATGACTTGCAAGTTCCCGAAGCCACTTTTAAACAGGTACGCCATACCGTGTCACGTCTCCCCGATATTCTTTGCCGTGAGGCCTTTAAACGTCGTCCTCGTAATGCGCATAAAGGCGCGTTTGGACATGCCCTTATTATTGGTGGCGAACGCGGTATGACAGGTGCGGCACGCTTAGCCGCCGAAGCCGCAGGACGCGTGGGTGCGGGTAAAGTCAGCATTGCGACACGCACCGCACATGCAGATATGCTAAACCTAACCCGTCCTGAAATTATGTGTCATGGCGTTGAAACAGCCAAAGAACTTAAAACTTTACTAGAACAAGCGGATGTAGTGGCGATTGGTACAGGCTTAGGACAAGGGCAATGGGCAAAAGAGATGTTAGAAGCGGTGCGCCACACCGATAAACCCATTGTTGTTGATGCAGATGCACTGAATTTATTAGCACATTCACCCTTTCGTTTTAGCAACAGCGTTATTACCCCCCATTCTGGAGAGGCTGCCAGACTACTGCATTTAAGCACTGATGAAGTAGAATCTGACCGCTTTGCCGCTGTGCAAGCCCTACAACTGCGTTTTGGAAATATTTGTGTGTTAAAAGGCGCGGGAACATTAATTGCGGATACACAAGGACAAATCAATATTTGTACCGCAGGTAATCCCGGCATGGCAACCGGTGGTATGGGAGACGTACTGACAGGGGTTATAGTCGGATTATTAGCACAAGGATTTTCCACTTTACAAGCGGCACATTTAGGCGTGTGTTTACATGGTAAAGCAGGGGACAAAGCCGCATTAGAAGGCGAAAGAGGTCTATTACCCAGCGATTTGTTGCCTTGGTTACGTTATTTTGTAAATCCCGAGTTACAACAAACGGATTAAACAGATTATCCGAACCAAGATTTACAAAACCGCACGGATACCACCACTTTTTTTAATGGTAGTATCCGTTCAGAACTATCCGTAAAAACACCTAATTCTGATTAAAACCATAATCTTAAACAATCATTCCTGCGGCAACGGTATTATTCGTATCACTATCAATCACAATAAAGCTCCCCGTGCCACGATTATGAGAATAAGCATCAATAATCAACGGTTTTAAAAGCTTTAGCGAAACCAACCCAATTTCATTCATTTGTAAGGTATTACCAACAATCTCTTTTTGTTCTAACGAATGAATGTCTAAACTGTAATGCAGTTGATGAATAACACCGCGCACCGTTTGAGTCGTGTGTTTAATCCAATATTTCTTGCTGAAATCTAAAGGAGAATTATCTAACCAACAAATTTTTGCTTGAAATTGCTTTTCTACCTGTGGCGTATCGCCCGTTTTTACCAACATATCGCCACGCGAAATATCTCGTTCATCGGTTAAAGTCAGCGTTACCGATTGCGGGGCAAAAGCAAAATCGGCTTCTCCTTGTCCCGTATAAATCGCTTTAATTTTACTGGTCATACCACTGGGTTGAACCGTGATAGCATCGCCAACGGCAATCACACCCGATTCTATCCGCCCCATGTAACCCCGAAAATCGTGCAATTCTTCCCCTTGTGGCCGATTAACAACCTGTACAGGAAAGCGAAACGGGTGCGCGGTTAAATCACGAGCGATGGATACATTTTCCAATGTCCCTAATAAAGTATTTCCTTGATACCAAGGCATATTATTATCGCGCGTTACCACCATATCCCCATTTAAGGCAGAAATAGGAATGTAATGTACATCATGCAACCCTAACTTTGCGGCGAAAACTTTAAAATCTGCAACAATTTGATTATAAACTGCTTCTGAATAATCCACCAAATCCATTTTATTAATAGCAACAAGGATATGTGGAATTTCCAATAAATGCGAAATACAGGCATGACGACGCGATTGTGGCAAAATCCCCTTACGCGCATCGATAAGAATAATGGCTAAATCCGCAGTACTTGCGCCTGTTACCATATTTCGCGTGTATTGCTCATGCCCCGGTGTATCCGCAATAATAAATTTACGGCGAGGTGTGGAAAAATAGCGATAAGCGACATCAATCGTAATGCCTTGGTCACGTTCTGCTTGTAACCCATCCGTCAATAAAGCTAAATCAACGCCCTTACCCCCTTTACGCTCATGATAATTTTGCGCGGCTTGCAATTGGTCTTCATAAATACCTTTAGTATCTACTAATAAACGACCAATTAACGTTGATTTACCATCATCCACGCTACCTGAGGTTGCAAAGCGCAATAAGCCACTTGTTGTATTTAAAATCACACTCGGTGCGTTCATTAGAAATACCCTTCCCGTTTCTTATCTTCCATTGAAGAATTGCCATGATCGATAATGCGTGTTTCCCGCTCGCTGCGCGTTGCAACTGCGGATTCTTCCACAATTTCTTCCAATGTCACCGCAGCAGAACGCACCGCCCCCGTGCAGGGTGCGCAACCTAAGGTACGAAAACGACACAATACCGTTTCTACCGTTTCATGCTCGCCTAACTGCACATTATCAGCAGGGATTAAGGCTGTTCCACGTTGTACCATCTGGCGTTCTTTAGCAAAATATAATGGTACGATGGGGATTTTCTCTTGCAGAATGTATTCCCAAACATCCATTTCAGTCCAATTAGAGAGCGGAAAAACCCGCACTGATTCACCTTCATGAATTCGTCCATTATACAAATGCCATAACTCAGGACGCTGATTGCGTGGTTCCCACTGTCCAAACTCATCGCGGAAAGAGAAAATGCGTTCTTTTGCCCGCGAACGTTCTTCATCACGTCGCGCACCACCAAAAGCAGCATCGAAACCGTATTTTTCTAAACCCTCAAGCAATGCAGCCGTTTTTAACGCGCCACAACAACGTGCTACCCCCAGTTTTTGCGGATGCGCACCCTCACTAATTGCTTTTTCATTACGATGAACAATTAAACGCGCACCAATAGAACGAGTATATTCATCACGAAATTCAATCATTTCCTTGAATTTATAACCCGTATCAACGTGCATTAAGGGAAAGGGAATAGGCGCGGGATAAAACGCCTTTTGGGCAAGACGTAACATCACGCTAGAATCTTTACCGATGGAATACAACATTACAGGATTGCGAAACTCGGCGACCACCTCACGGATGATGTGCATCGATTCGCTTTCCAAAATTTCTAAATGGGTCAGTTGGCGAGTCATAATTTGGGTCTAACAGTTAATAGAAATTAATAAATGGCGACAGTTAGTATGAAAAAGACGTTATATAGTATTCAGCCGAAGTTTATAGAATTTTACTTCTCTGCTTTACACTATAGCGAAACCGCCTTATTCTTTAAATGAATAGTTAAGCATTAACTTATATCAAAAAGGAATGGGTTTAGAATGAAATTACAACAACTACGCTACATTTGTGAAGTTGCTCAACGGGGTTTAAATGTATCTGCAACGGCTGAAGGATTATATACGTCACAACCCGGTGTTAGTAAACAGATTAAGCTGTTAGAAGAAGAGCTAGGGGTACAAATTTTCGCGCGTAAAAGTGGCAAACAACTAACGCATATTACCCCAGCAGGACAAGCCATTATTCATGTTGCACAAGATGTTTTACGACAAGTAAGTAACATTAAACGCATTTCCCACGAATTTAGTGATAATCAAAGCGGTACACTTTCAATTGGCACAACACATACTCAAGCCCGTTATGCCTTACCACCGATTATTAAACAGTTTATTAAAAAATATCCTAAAGTAGTCTTACACATGCACCAAGGCACGCCCCTGCAAATTTCTCAACTAGCGGCAGAAGGTACTGTAGATTTTGCCATTGCAACAGAAGCACTAGAACTATTTGATAATCTAGTTATGATGCCATGTTATCGTTGGAATCGGGGTATTTTAGTGCCACCAGACCATCCCCTTGCCAACATTAGCAAACCAACACTTGCCGATGTTGCACAATATCCATTAGTCACTTATACCTTTGGTTTTACAGGACGTTCTCAACTAGACCATGCATTTACAAAAGCAGGATTAGAACCACAAGTTGTCTTTACTGCATCCGACGCAGATGTGATAAAAACCTATGTCCGTTTAGGGTTAGGCGTTGGAATTGTCGCCCACATGGCGTATGACGCTGGTTTAGATGATGATTTGTGTATGGTAGATGCAAGCCACTTGTTTGAACCCAGCACCACCCGTTTAGGTTGCCGACGGGGTACATTCTTAAGAAGTTACATGTATGATTTTATGCAATTATTTGCCTCACACTTAACCCGCGAACGGGTTGAAAAAACAATGGAAATGACGAATCAAGATGAAGTGGACACCTTATTTAAAGATGTTGTTTTACGCATGTTGTAACAAGACTTATCTGGATTAGAATCATTGAGTGTGAACAAAGACGGATAATACCACCTGAAGCGGCGTTATCCGTCTGGGTATATCATCAAAAATTAGTCATGCTAAAGAAGCGGTAATTTGTTAGTACTCTCTAATCATTTAAGAAAAGTTGCCGCGAAATCCCCGTGGTTTGTTCTATTAATTCAACTGGCAATCCTTGGGCTAGTAAGTTCTTGGCTATTTCTAGTTTCCCTTTTTCAATTCCGATTTCGATACCTTCGTCACGTCCTTTCTCCTGCCCTTTTTTGAAGTCTTCCGCTTTCTCTTTCTCGCGTAATTCTGCTTCTGAGTATTCATCTTTCATTCGTGCGCGGTCTTGCGGGGTTAAGCCGTCACGTTTGATTAAATCCACCACTTTTAAAATTTCGTGTTTATGGTAAATCGTTTCATCTATTTCTTCGTCTAAGCTGTCTTTTATCAGTTCTAACCATTGGCGATAGGGTTCGGGGGTGTTTTCATTAACATGTTTTGGCGAAATATAGAGAATGCGGTGATGAATTTTATTCAAGGCTTTTTTAGTAAAGCAATCAATAGGGTCAAAGTTGATTTCTGCCATCGCAACATCTTCTTTTGTGCCAGAGGTGGAAACAACGATGGTAAAAACAGTTAAGTTTGGAGAATAATTTTTTGCATTTTCCACTTGTTGTAATAGTGCCGCACAGTGGTAGTGTAAAAAACGGTCGTAATGGTCGGGATAACGCCGATGTTGAATATCGACGATGACACGATTTTCTAAATCTTCGGCGTGTAAGTCAAAACGCGAATCGACATTCCCTATCGGTTTTTCATATTTCTTTTCTGTTTCGACTTTGTCTATTTTTAAATCAATGCCCAGAAAATCTTTTACAAAGGCTTTAAACACTTCTACATCGCAAAAAGCTTTTTTAAAAATCACTTCGTAACGTAATGAGGCGACTTGCATGGTTTTTTCTCCATTAATCGGTTAAAAAAAGTTGCCGAGAAATCCCCGTGGTTTGTTCTATTAATTCAACTGGCAATCCTTGGGCTAGTAAGTTCTTGGCTATTTCTAGTTTCCCTTTTTCAATCCCTTTTTCAATTCCCTTTTCAATTCCGATTTCGATACCTTCGTCACGTCCTTCTTGTCGTCCTTTCTCCTGCCCTTTTTTGAAGTCTTCCGCTTTCTCTTTCTCGCGTAATTCTGCTTCTGAGTATTCATCTTTCATCCGTGCGCGGTCTTGCGGGGTTAAGCCGTCACGTTTGATTAAATCCACCACTTTTAAAATTTCGTGTTTATGGTAAATCGTTTCATCTATTTCTTCGTCTAAGCTGTCTTTTATCAGTTCTAACCATTGGCGATAGGGTTCGGGGGTGTTTTCATTAACATGTTTTGGCGAAATATAGAGAATACGGTGATGAATTTTATTCAAGGCTTTTTTAGTAAAGCAATCAATAGGGTCAAAGTTGATTTCTGCCATCGCAACATCTTCTTTTGTGCCAGAGGTGGAAACAACGATGGTAAAAACAGTTAAGTTTGGAGAATAATTTTTTGCATTTTCCACTTGTTGTAATAGTGCTGCACAGTGGTAGTGTAAAAAACGGTCATAATGGTCGGGATAACGCCGATGTTGAATATCAACGATGACGCGGTTTTCTAAATCTTCGGCGTGTAAGTCAAAACGCGAATCGACATTCCCTATCGGTTTTTCATATTTCTTTTCTGTTTCGACTTTATCTATCTTTAAATCAATCCCAAGAAAATCTTTTACAAAGGCTTTAAACACTTCTACATCGCAAAAGGCTTTTTTAAAAATCACTTCGTAACGTAATGAGGCGACTTGCATGGTTTTTTTCCTGTTGTCTGAACCACAATTACTTAATTATCTCAATTTTCATCATTATAAAAAATATTCTTTAAAATTTAGAAAATTAAGTTAATTGTGTAAATTGCGGTTCAGACAAAAAAGTATAAAGTGTAAAGAATCCTAGGGGAAAATAAGAACAACACGAAAACTTAAAGTGTAGTAATTAATCGTAGGTGCAATATTGTCACGGTTAGCAGAACGAGTGTAATCAGTACCGTACTCGTCAGCATAATCCGAACTCTATTATCTGCTGAACAATTTTGCCCTATACCAATAAAAGTGAAAATATCACCCTGATAATTTTAATCTATTTATAAAACTCAGCAAGTACAAACAAATAAGGATAGTGCTAAAAAAGAAGATGCAGAGATATGTTAAGCATATTTACGCAACATAATGCACTCTCAAATATTACATTCTAAACACACCAAACTGGGTTTTTTCTATGGGTGCATTCAGGCAGGCGGATAATCCTAAACCAAGTACCATGCGGGTATCTGTGGGGTCTATCACACCATCATCCCATAATCGCGCACTGGCATAATAAGGATGTCCTTGTGTTTCATACTGTGTGCGGATGGGGTCTTTAAAGCTTTGTTCTTCCGCGCTGGACCATGTTTTACCGTTGGCTTCCATATTGTCGCGACGAACTTGTGCTAACACATTAGCGGCTTGTTCGCCGCCCATGACTGAAATACGCGCATTAGGCCACATCCATAAAAAACGTGGACTATATGCCCGTCCGCACATGCCGTAATTGCCTGCACCAAAACTGCCGCCAATTAATACAGTTAATTTAGGTACTTGTGCGCAAGCGACGGCAGTGACCATTTTCGCGCCATCTTTGGCTATACCACCCGATTCGTATTTTTTCCCGACCATAAACCCTGTGATATTTTGTAAAAATATTAAGGGGATGCCACGTTGGCTACATAATTCAATAAAATGCGCGCCTTTTTGCGCTGATTCGGAAAATAAAATGCCATTATTCGCCACAATTCCAACAGGATAACCCCATAAATGGGCAAAGCCACACACAAGGGTTGCGCCATAAAGTTGTTTAAATTCGTCAAATTCTGAGCCATCAACTAAACGGGCGATAATTTCCCGAATATCAAATGGTTTACGAGGGTCTTTGGGAATAACGCCATAAATCTCTTGGGGGTCATATAAAGGTGGAATGACAGGACGTATGGCGAGCATTGGTTTTTTAACGCGATTTAAGTTACCAACAATTTGGCGGGCGATGGCGAGCGCGTGGCGGTCATCATGGGCATAATGGTCGGTTACGCCCGAGGTGCGACAGTGAACATCTGCACCGCCTAATTCTTCTGCACTGACAATTTCGCCAGTTGCTGCTTTTACTAAAGGAGGGCCTCCTAAAAATATTGTCCCTTGATTTTTAACGATAATGCTTTCGTCCGACATCGCGGGAACATACGCACCGCCTGCCGTACATGAACCCATAACAACGGCAATTTGGGGAATACCGCGTGCAGATAAAGTCGCTTGATTGAAGAAAATACGTCCGAAATCGTCTTTATCGGGAAAAACTTCATCTTGATGGGGTAAAAATGCACCGCCTGAATCGACGAGATATAGACAGGGTAACTGATTTTCTGTCGCAATTTCTTGGGCGCGTAAGTGTTTTTTAACTGTTAAGGGGTAGTATGTACCACCTTTAACGGTCGCATCATTCGCTACAATCATGCACTCGCACCCCATAATACGCCCAATGCCTGTAATAATGCCCGCAGCAGGAACATCATCATCGTAAACAGCATACGCGGCGAGTTGTGATAGTTCTAAAAAGGGTGAGCCAACATCAAGCAGGGCGCGTACGCGCTCACGGGGGAGCAGTTTTCCGCGTTCTAGGTGTTTTGCACGGGCGCGTTCACCACCGCCTTGTGTCACAACGGTAATTTTTGCGCGTAAATCTTGCACTAGCCCTTGCATGGCAAGGACATTTTCATGATAGCCTGCGGAACGGGTATCAATGGTTGTTTTTAATATGCTCATACATTGCCTTTGGTGGAGTTTTATGGATTTATTCGTGCGAATAGATTCGCATCTGTTTATCTAAAAAGCTTTTTATTTTTTAAAGCGGGTTAGTTTTGATTCAAATAAAAGCTGTGTGCTGATATGGCTTATTTTATCTGGGTTGACCGCGCTGGCGATACCTACGAATTATCAGGTATTTTATAATACAATTGTTTAAATCCATTTGCTGCTCTATTACCTTAACTTTTTGCCTTATGAATACTCTCGCCCCCACTATATTGCCATTTGCATTTGCAAAACGACATGGTGTTATTTTAAAACAGTTAATTGCTGAACAGGCTTATTTATATTGCCGTCCTGATTTTAGTTTACAAACATTAAATGAAGTACGACGATTTTTGGCGCGTCCTGTGCAACTAGAGACAATATCCAGTGAACAATTCGATATTTTATTGACGCGTCATTATGAGCAACAAGCCAATCAGTCTATGCAGATGATGGAGGGTATTGGTGATGAATTAGACTTGTTTCAGGTTGCACAGCAGTTGTCCTCAGAACCTGAGGATTTGTTAGAAAGCAGTGATGATGCGCCAATTATTCGATTAATTAATGCGTTATTATCTGAAGCAATTAAAGAAAATGCGTCAGATATTCATATTGAACCGTTTGAAAGTCGCTTAGTGGTACGGTTTCGTGTTGATGGTGTATTACGTGAGGTTTTACAGCCTAGACGAGTACTTGCACCGTTATTAGTCTCACGAATTAAGGTGATGGCAAAGTTGGACATTGCCGAAAAACGGTTGCCACAAGATGGGCGGATTTCTTTGCGTATTGCGGGGCGAGCGGTCGATGTGCGGGTCTCAACGATTCCTAGTGGACATGGTGAGCGGGTGGTATTGCGTTTGTTAGACAAACAGGCAGGACGATTAAATTTACAAGATATTGGTATGCCTGATGATATGTTAAGTCGTTTACAAGCACAGTTGATAAAACCGCATGGAATTATTTTAGTCACAGGCCCAACAGGCTCTGGCAAGACCACTAGTTTGTATGCAATGTTGAATTATTTAAATGACCATAGTCGTAATATTATGACGGTTGAAGACCCCATTGAATATTATTTGGATGGCATCGGACAAACACAAGTTAATACAAAGGTTAATATGACTTTTGCACGCGGATTGCGAGCAATTTTACGTCAAGACCCTGATGTTGTAATGGTTGGGGAAATTCGGGATGCAGAAACCGCCCAAATTGCGGTACAGGCAAGTTTAACAGGGCATTTAGTGTTATCCACTTTGCATACAAATACTGCTATTGGGGCGGTAACGCGCTTGCGTGATATGGGGATTGAACCGTTTTTGTTGTCCTCCAGTTTGTTGTCGGTGATGTCGCAACGCTTAGTGCGCTTGCTTTGTCCCGCGTGTAAAACGCCTTATTTAGCAAGTCTGACAGAAAAAGAGGCATTACAACGGGCAAATTTACCCCCCGATTTGACCTTGTATGCGGCAAATGGGTGTAAATCGTGCAACCATATTGGTTATAAAGGACGTACAGGTATTTATGAATTAATTGACGTGGATGGTTCGTTACGGACGATGATTCATGATCAAATAGGACAACATGAACTTGAAGCGTATGCGCATCAGCGACAAAGTAGTATGTTGCAGAATGGCACGCAACAGGTATTAGCAGGTGATAGTACGATTGAGGAATTATTACGAGTGACACGCGAGGGTTAGCGGATATAAGTGGATAAGAACTACTTATGTATTTATGGCAATGCCAATTTGTTTGTAGTGAGCCTATAAACATTCCCCTGTTTACGGGGGAATTTGGCGGAACATCTGCTTTATCCGTATTTGCTTATTACTATTTATTTTTAAACCGTTGATTTAAATTAATTATATTCAGATAGACTGTGTCGTATCGGGGAAGAATGATTGTGGCGATTAAAATTACTGAAAAATTACGTAATCGTTTAAAAGGCTTGGAAGTAGAGCAACAACGTCAAACTGTTGATTTAAAAAAATTACATGATTTTGAACGTATTGTGCATGATTTTGAAGCAGTACTGAATACAATTGATAAGTTTCAGGTAGATGCAATTGAAGAGATTGATTATGCATCATTACGTGATACGGATGAAATTAGCCGATTAGAAGCCCAGTTGCATAAATTCGAAGATGACTATGAAGCTGATGATTATAATGAAGAACGATATTTTGAAGAGATTAAGAAACTAAAACGCCAACTTTTAAAAGAGGATATACCCGCATCAATGGAGGCTAAAACGAATGAGGATGAACAATATGTTGCAGAGTTAAGCAAACTAAAATCGCGTTTATCCGATGAAACGTTAGAGAAAAAGATTGCTAAACCTGTAGTAACGGCAAAAGCTGCGCCTACCGTTACTAAAAAGCCTGTAACCGTGAATAAACCCGCCACTACAGTTGCTAAACCCGCCGCCACTCATGCAAATGCGACCGTTCGCGCAACGCCTGCACCTGTCAATAATATGGCTTATGTGATTTGCTTAATGTTTAACAAAGATCATCCTAAAGAATGGTCTGATGAGGCAGGTGGTGGATGGCGAGATACTGGATTGGGTATGCGTTATACCGATCAAGAACAAGTTAAAAAAGTATATAGAAAATTAAAACAACAATGGCCTGATTATCCTTTGCGCGTTATTAGACGTTAAATAATGTCGTATTTGGTTTCTGCACATAAATATTGTTCAATATCACTGAGTGGGCGAGGGCGGGAAAAGAGAAATCCTTGCACATGATGACAACCCGCCATTTTTAAAATAGAAAGTTGTTGTTGCGTTTCTACCCCTTCGGCGATGGTTTTTAAATTAAAGGCTTCTCCTAATGCAATAATTGCTTGTGCTATTTGGTGTGAGCGAGGGTCATTTTCTAAATCGCGAATAAAACTTTTATCTATTTTAAGGGCATCAATGGGAAATTTTTGTAAATAGCTCAGTGATGAATAGCCTGTTCCAAAATCATCTATATATAATTGAACTTCCAACTCTTTCAGTTCTTGCAATGTTTTCAGTGTTTCCTCTGGGTTATACATCATGGCACTTTCTGTGATTTCTAAACGGCAACTACGCGGGGAAATGCCCGCTCGTTCAATAATATCTTGAATCTCACGTACTAAACGCGGTTGTTTAAATTGGATAGGGGATACATTGATATTAATCCCTAAATTGGCATGTTGTGGATAACGTTGCTGCCATTGATAGAGCTGTACACAAGCCGTGCTAAAAACCCAGCGTCCTAATTCTTGAATTAATCCCGTTTCTTCAGCAAGGGGAATAAATTCATCGGGTGAAATTAACCCACGTTGTGGATGTTGCCAACGAATCAGGGCTTCTAATCCAACGGTGTGTTGTTTCTCTAGTGCAATAATGGGTTGATAATAAATACATAATTCGTTACGTTCAAAGGCTTTACGTAGGTCTGACTCCATGCGCATGATATGAACAATGTGTGTGTGCATACCCTGCTGAAAAAACGCATATTTCCCCAACCCTTGTTTTTTAGCGGCATACATAGCCGTGTCCGCATCGCGCAAAATCTCATTTGGACAGGTGTAATGTGATGCACTGAGGGCAATGCCAATACTTGCCGTTGTTATGAATATTTCCCCTTCTAATTCATAAGGCTGATTAAGTTGTTGCTGTACTTGTTCTATATAGGTTTCCAACGTCTCCAAATCGGGGATTTCTTCTATTAGCAAGGCAAATTCATCTCCCCCAAAACGTGCAATCATGGCAGTAAACTGTTGTATTGTCGTTGCTAATCGCTCAGCCATCTGTTTAAGCAGTTTATCCCCCATTAAATGCCCCATACTGTCATTGACGATTTTAAATCGGTCTAAATCAATAAAAAGTACGGCAAAGGGGATGTGATTGGCAGCAGAAAATTTATCCTGTTGTTGCTGTAGTACATAGGCAAGCCGTTCGGTAAATGCGTTGCGATTATAAAGCCCTGTAAGCAAGTCATGAGAGGCGGCATAGCGTAACTCTTCTTCTTGTTTTTTCCGCTCGGTAATATTTTCTATAATACCTTCATAATGTTGTAACTCGCCTGTCGCATTATAAACGGCTTTGGTGGTTTCACTAACCCAGACAATTTGTTTGGTAATGCAAATAGCTTGATACTCATAGTCTTTTACTTCACCTTGCTGAGTAAGGTGTATAATATATTCATTATAATCAGATGGATGTAGAAAAAAATTGTTTTTGCGATAATGTACTTGTGTGTCACCATTTACTGCTTGTGGTAAATCAAATAGACGGGCAAATGCTGGATTAATGCTTAAAAAATCGCCATCAGGGGTACATTGAAAAATACCTTCAATGGCATTTTCAAAAATAGCGCGGAACTTTTGTTCTGCGGCAATCAAAGCTGTAGTCATTTGTTCACGAACGAGCATTTCTTCATGCAGGGTTTGATTAACAGCAATTAATTTTTGTGTTCGTTGACTTACTAATATTTCTGTTTGCGCACTGTGGTTAAGCACAACGTACAAATAACGGGTTAAACCGATTGTAAATAATATGCCCATGAATAAAACCATCCACGCATAAGCGTAGTAAATGCTTGTTCCAGCAAGAAGATGGTGTAATTCAATGCGCCATTGTTGCCCTTCAAATTCTATAGGAACACTGAGAATAGTATTCTTTTCATTTTGTAAGGTCTTATCTTGTGCATACCAATCGGGGGCATAAATGATATTTTGTGGATTGGGTGAACGAGTGTCACGTATAACAAGAAAAACTTCATAGCGTTGTTTGGCAGGACGAAGCAGAACATCAATAAAAGTATTGAGTTGTAATATCGCCGTAAAAAAACCAATGGGTTTTAGTGCTTCGGTATAAATAGGTAGAAAAACATGTAGCTGTTTCTCTGCCCCATGTGGCATTTGAAAAGAGAGTAATACACTACTGCTGTGTAAAAAATTGAATGAATAAACTGTGTTTACATCAAAACCAATGAGTGTTTTAAAACGTTCTTTGGGTTCAGCAAAGAGAATCGGATAGTAATCTACCTGCGTTGGTGTAATAACCGCTTGTTGTTGGTTGTTATATTGCCAAAAAGAAGTCGTTAGTTGTTGTTCTATCTCGGCACGTTGCCCCTCTTTAATGTAGGGAGACCATGTAAAACCAACTATCCAATCCGTTAAAAGCTCTTGATTAACCAGTAAGGCAAAGTCTTCATGTTCTATTTTTTGTTTTATCGAATATAACCCGCGCAAAGAGCCGAGTAGCTGATCTACTGTTAATGAGGCTTGACGTAATAAACGAATATAGTGATCAAGTAGAGCCTCTTTTTCTTGCATAACTTGCTGTTCTTCCCATTTTTGTGTGTGATTAAAAGCAAAGAAAGACAAACCACAGCCAAGAATGGCAACGAATATTAAGGTTAGATAAGATTTTTTAAGCAAGAAAGTGGGCATAATGTATTTAAATAAATAGCACTGTTTAACGATATGATGAGTGTGTTAAGCAAGTTTCTTTCCATGACGATGTATAAGCCTTTTTTAACATTTATCATTGAAAAAAACGGCATTATTAATCACACAATGGCACATATACATAGTCCGTCTTCTAGCGCATACCCATCCAGCACCTTTATTGCTCAAATAAACAGTAAACTCCTGACAGAATATCAGTTCTCTTATAACCCGTTAAAAATATTTACTATTCTGAGAAAATTCTTTAAAGTAGAGCAATTATCTATGTTATGTGGAGCTAACCAGAATCTGTATCAGCCGAAAAACCAAAACTTACAAACTATCTAGCACACGACGTGCGCGAGTTGAAACACTTTAAGTTATGCTTTTTTATATACCTTGTTTTCCAACTGACTTGATGACAATGGTTGACCTTGCCAAATAAATACCTGCCTCGCACCAGCAGATAAAGCGGCTTCTCTCAAGATTCGTTCTTCAATTTCACAAAGCCCACCCTCTGAATTAAAAATTTGGTGCATGATTATTATGGGCGAAAGACGAAAAAACGATTTTGGATAAACTTCATAGATTCCTTGTTTAAGAGCCTTCTCTGCAACTATAAAATGAGCGATTGCAAGCCTTTGATTTGAGAAAAAACCCTGTATTTTTGCGGTTCTTCCGCTTTGCACATGCAGAAACCTAAATAAGTCTTTTTCTATCTGAATGTAAATAGTTTGCTCAGAAAACAACCTCGATTACTCCTTTAGCATAACGTCTAAGTTCAGCCGTACCCTGCTACCGCCACGAAACCTCAAATTGCCGCAAAACCGCCCAGTGGCAAAGTATTAGGCTGGAACACAACATTAGCTTGTTGCAAGTAACATAACGTCATTTAGTTACTTGAAAATAAATCATTATATTCTAGCAAGTATTAACTTGTTAGACTCTTTACTTGTTATTTTATATGAGTTTCTTATTTGGATAGTGCAAAAAAGCAGTGATATTAAAATTAAGAAAACTGAAAAAGTAAAAGAGTCCCTAATATGCTAAATTGCCCTAGCTACAACGTGACACATATCGTGAAATACGGAAAAATTTTAAGCAAGAAAGTAGGCATAATGTATTTAAATAAATAGCACTGTTTAACGATATGATGAGTGTGTTAAACAAGTTTCTTTCCATGACGATATATAGCCCTTTTTTAACATTTATCGTTCTATCTTGATTGAAAAAAACGGCATTATTAATCACATTACACTTTATTGCTTATGATGATGTGAAAAATATGTTTTATAAGACTAAAAGATTAATTAAAGGAAATAATTTTATGTCTGATGTTACTTTATTAAATAATCGTTTAGCTACGTTAGAAAAAACGCAATTGTGTTTATTAATAAATCAATTAGTTGAAAAATATCCGTTATTACAATCTGTTATTATTAAACAATTGGATACGTGGCAAGGGGAACAAGTACAAGAATCGCCACAATTGCCAGCCCATATTGATGTTCGTGCAGTCCAACAATTAGCCAGTCATGGCGGTGATTTAAGCGCATTATTAGCCACGATTCCGCATTATTTAGACACGCAACAAGGGCAGACTGCATTAGCTGTGTTAGAAGCGGTTACACTTGGCACGTTGGATATTGCAATTACAACTTTTCATAAAATTTCACAAGATAAAGCCAACCATACCGATTTTATCGCACAGGCAAATTATATTCGTTTGTTATCAGCCGTTAGCGAATTATGGGCAGACAGTTTTCTAAAAACCACGTTATCGGCGAAAAGTCGTCAAGCATGGCAAAATAAATTAACAGGTTGGCAAACACAATTGGTGCATTATATGGTTTATGTATTTGATACTGCTATTGATGCGCTTCGCTTTGGTTGGGATTATCCGCCGTTGCAACAGATTTTACAGGGTGAAACCACAACCCTTTTGTGGCAAGAGACAGAATTGGATATGTGGGATGAATCAACGACAGAGGAAACTAATCAACCTTATGATGCTGATGCGTTGATTAGTCGTTATTTGCGCATTTTAAAAGAAAAGGGAAATTATCAATCTTATCTATATCTTGCACAAGCAGATGGGCGGGATTATGAGCGGGTGATGATGTTGTTGCAATTAAATCGCGTAGCAGAAGCAATACAGCATTATCGTGAGGGATTGTATAACACAACGGAGATTGAACAATTGCGTGCAGCTTTTGCAGCAGTGGGCGAGACTATTTGACTAAATAAACTATTGTAGGCGCAATTTTATTCTCAATAAGAATTGTACGACCAAACGGAATAAGTATGCACCTACAAATTGTAAGCATTGAATTATCAGATTGTTTTTAAAGCTGTTTCAATAACGTTGCCAACAGAGAACGCACGTTTAAAATACCAACGCCAAGATTTGCCTCAATGTCTGCCATTGTTATTTCTTTTAATCCTCGTCCTGCCGCAGGATTGACAACAACAGCACAACTGGCGTAACACAAGGCGAGTTCTCGCGCTAACGCGGCTTCTGGCATACCTGTCATACCAACGATATCACAACCATCCCGTTCCATACGGTCAATTTCCGCACTGCTTTCTAAACGCGGTCCTTGTGTCGCGCCATAAACCCCTTGTGTATGTACTTTACATGCCAGTGATTGTGTAGCGGTTAATAATTGTTGCCGCAGTTGTTCACAATAAGGTTCGGTGAAATCAATATGGGTTACATGAGATAAATCGTCAGCAAAAAAAGTGTGTTCCCGTCCATAGGTGTAGTCAATCAGTTGATGTGGAATAACAATATCTGTTGCCTGCATTGCCTTATGAATAGAACCAACCGCCGCAACCGCAATAACCGCTTCTACCCCTAATTCTTTAAGTGTCCAAATATTTGCCCGATAATTAATTTTATGCGGTGGAATGTTATGCCGTGCGCCATGACGGGGTAGAAAGATAATTTTTTTACCTGCATAAATACCATGAATAATCGGGCTAGAGGCTTCCCCGTAAGGGGTGGACAACACTTGTCGATGGGTAATTTCTAAGCCCTCTAAAGCGGTTAAACCTGTGCCACCAATAATTGCAAGTTTTGTCATAATCCTTTTACCGCATAAATGCCTGAGGCGTTGCGTAACTGTTCTTTATAGTCCATTCCATAGCCAAAAATATAACGGTCTGGCGATTGTAATCCAACAAAATCAGCTTGTTGTAACCCTGTGCGCGAACGTTGTTTATCCACTAAAACAGCCGTTAATACTTGTTTTGCACCCGCCTGTTGACAATAAGCAATCAACGCTGACAATGTAACCCCTTCATCTAACACATCATCTATTAACAACACCGTTCTATCTTGCAATGAATGCTCAGGGGTTTTTAACCAATGTAGCTCATCCCCGCCTTGTGTTGCACCACGATAACGGGTGGCATGAATATAATCGGCCTCTAACAAAAAGGTTAAACGCGGTAATAGCTGCCCTCCCAATACCATACCGCCCAACATCACGGTTAAACATAAGGGATATTCATTTGCCAACTGTTGATTGATTTTTTTTGCCATTTCATCAATGGCACAATTAACGTCATCTGTTGAATAAAGTAAATCGGCTTCAGCAAGCACTTGTTTAATAGTTGAAAGGTCGGTCACACTCAAGATGATTTATCCTTGTTACGTTTAACAGTTTCATGCGGAGAGTCAGGCAAAGTGTTTATAACTTGACTAATCGCAAGCGATAAATTCTGGCTCTGTTGTTCAATACTTTCACTGATTTCATTAATTTGGTCGTCTAACTGTGTTAGTCTCGCGCGTTGCGAATACAACTCCACATTAGTATCTTGATTCTGCAATGCAATCTGTTTACTTAATGATTGAATATCGCGAATATGTCTATTCATCTGCTCATCAATCTTCCTGCGTTGCGCTTCGAGTTGTTCGGTAAGGTAATTTAGATGATATTCAACCATGCTGTCATCACCGTTGTTTGCATCCTCAGCCATTACAGTGATTCCTCCCATTATCAACGTTTGAATAACAGTATAAACCATCTATAAAATCATGCGGTCAGAAAGTCGCACCGCAGATTATGTTGATATTGACCTTTCTACACATACCTTAATGAAGGTGTGGCAAGCAAATCGACGCAACATAATCGGTTAAATAGATAGTAGAATAATAAACCTAATACTTATAATATATTGCACAATACTGCGCCAATGCAGCATTGAACCAAAGATAAGAAATTATACCTTTCCCCTTCCCTATTGACCATCTCTCGACTATAATTTTGAATTTTTCATTAACTTGTAGGCACTATTGCGTACTGCTCTTAAGGTGACAGAATAGCTATGGTTACAATCCGTTTATCCCGTGGTGGCTCTAAGAAACGTCCTTTTTATCATGTTGTCGTAACTGACTCACGCAGCCGCCGTGATGGTAATTACTTAGAAAGTATTGGCTTTTACAACCCCGTTGCAAAAGAAAAACAAGAAAGTATCCGTTTAGATGTTTCACGGATTAATTACTGGTTAAGTGTTGGCGCACAACCCTCTGAAGTTGTTGCTAAACTTATCAAAGATAACGCTAAGAATACAACCCCAGCGGCTTGCTAATAATGACATCACAGACGCGCGTGATGCTAGGACGCATTAACGGTCTGTATGGCGTTAGAGGCTGGGTTAAAGTGTATTCCTACACAGACCCGCTGGCTAATATCCTTACCTACACGCCTTGGCAAATTTGTCAACAAGGACAATGGCGTGAAGTTATCGTAGAAGATGGTAAAGAACACGGAAAAGGCATTGTAGCCAAACTGGTTGGTTATGATGACCGTGATCAGTCAATACACTTGTTAGGGGCTGATATCGCTATCGCCCAAACACAATTACATCTTTTAGAAAAGGATGAATATTACTGGTCTGACCTCATCGGTTTAAGCGTTATAAACCAAGAGGGAGTGTGTTTTGGAATAGTTGATTACCTTTTAGAAACAGGTGCACACGATGTACTGGTTATAAAAGGTGAACAAGAACGCCTTATTCCTTTTGTGTTGAACGTATTCATTAAAGCCATTGACTTACAAAATCGCACGATACAGGTTGAATGGGACACGGATTTTTAGTTCGTGCTACAAAAACAGTGACTAACGTGCAAATTGGTGTTATCACCCTGTTTCCTGAAATGTTTACCGCGCTAACCTGTGGTGGCATTACGGCGCGGGCTGTGCAAAATGGCTTATTGCGCCTTGCTTACTGGAATCCGCGTGATTTTGCTGATAACAAGCATCGACATGTAGATGACCGCCCCTACGGCGGCGGACCGGGCATGGTGATGCAAGTTCATCCATTACGAACAGCTATACAAACGGCAAAACACGAATTAGGTGAGAATACACGTGTTCTATACCTATCCCCGCAAGGACGACGACTAGACCAAGCAGGTGTGCAATACCTCTCACAATTCTCAAACCTCCTGTTGATTGCAGGACGTTATGAAGGCATTGATGAACGGGTTATTGAACGCGATGTTGATGAAGAATGGTCTATTGGTGATTACGTGTTAAGTGGTGGTGAACTAGCCGCAATGGTCATAATTGATGCCCTGACCCGTTGGCTACCGGGCGCGTTAGGACATGCCGATTCAGCAACAGAAGACTCCTTCTACGCGGGTCTGCTTGACTGTCCGCACTACACGCGCCCAGAAGTCATAGACACACAAAACGTTCCAACGGTATTACTAAATGGTCATCACGCTGACATTGCACGGTGGCGACACAAACAAGCCCTAGGACGTACTTGGTTAAAACGACCAGATTTACTTGCTAAACTCAATTTACAGCCTGAACAACAGGTGTTATTGAATGAATTTATTACTGAATATGACGGGAAAATAAAATGAATCCAATCATTGCAATGTTAGAAAATGAACAACTAAAACAAAATATCCCCTCCTTTGTTGCAGGCGATACAGTTATTGTCCAAGTAAAAGTAAAAGAAGGCGACCGTGAACGGTTACAAGCCTTTGAGGGCGTGGTTATTGCTAAACGTAATCGTGGCATGAACTCCGCATTCACCGTCCGTAAAATTTCCCACGGCGAAGGCGTAGAACGGGTTTTCCAAACCCACAGCCCCTTAGTTGCAGGCATTGAAGTCAAACGTAGAGGCGATGTACGTCGCGCCAAACTTTACTACATGCGCAACTTACGTGGTAAAGCTGCACGTATCAAAGAAAAAATCATTTCTAAGCGTGATAACAACAGCGCAGTTGCCCAAGCATAACCAACGCATTAACCAAATAACTTATCTAAACAGATTTAGTTATTTGCCTCTCGCGCCACTAAATATTGGTGCAGACTGCCAGTTTATCCGTATAACTGGCAGTTCTATCCCCCGCATAACACCGCTTGCCCCTTTTCCATCCGCAAGCTACCTTCAAATTGTCTATACTGATTACCTAAACGAATAGGACAGCAAAATGCCATCCTTTGATATTGTTTCTACAGTCGATATGCACGAATTATCAAACGCAGTTGACCAAACAAACCGCGAAATTGTCGCCCGTTTTGACTTTAAAGGCTCTGATGCCAATATAGAACAAACCGACGAATCACTCATCCTACATGCCGAAACTGAATTCCAACTTCAACAAATAGCCGACATCTTACACATTAAACTTGCGAAACGTGGGATTGATCTGGCCGCGTTAGACCCAAAAGAGGCAGAAATACAAAATCGTCGCGCTCGTCAGACATGGCTTATTAAACAAGGTATTCCTAGCGAACTAGCAAAAAAAATAGTTAAACTGATTAAAGATAAAAAAATCAAGGTACAAGCTGCTATACAAGGCGACGAGGTTCGTGTGACAGGCAAAAAAAGAGATGATTTACAAGAAGCCATCAGCCTTCTGAAAAGTCAAAATTTAGAACAACCCTTACAATTTACCAACTTTCGTGATTAAAACTATTGAGGTCTATCGTTATGCGTATTCGTTTTATATTGGCACTCCTTGCACTTTCTGCCAATAGTTGGGCAACCAGTGAATTAGCAACTCCAAGCACCAGCACAACGGCTGAACCCATTGCCATCCAACCCATGCAAGACCCTGTTGTAACCCCCGCAACACCTGCCGCCCCCCTTGAACAACACGCAGAGAAAAAAACAGACGCGACCATACCACCTGTTTTGCGTGAAGCACTCAAACGCCTTATCGGCGCAGAAAAACTAGACCAAGTTAAACTTGCACCCGCCCCCATAAAAAATATGTATGAAGTTACGGTCGGCTCAGAAGTTATTTATATCAGTGAAGACGGTGGTCACGTCATTGTCGGCGATATTCGTGATACAAAAACAGGCACAAATCTCACTGAACAAAAACGCAACAACCTACGTGCAACAGCTATTAACAGCCTTGATGAAAAAGACATGATTATCTTTACCCCTAAAGGTAAAACCCTCTTTACCATCAACGTATTTACCGATGTAGATTGCGGCTATTGCAGAAAATTACATCAAGAAGTTCCCAAACTTAACGAACTAGGTATCAAAGTACGTTATTTAGCATTCCCCCGCGCAGGCGTTGGCTCAGAAACGTATCAAACCATGGTCAGTGTTTGGTGTGCTGACGACAAAAATGCAGCCCTGACTGCTGCCAAAAACCAACAATCCGTAAAACCCGCACAATGCGACAACCCCATTGCCAAAGAATATGAACTTGGACAACAACTCGGCGTTAATGGCACACCTGCCCTTGTTCTCTCCGATGGCGAGCTTCTGCCGGGTTACGTTCCCGCTGACCGCTTAGTTGCCTACCTCATGCAAAAATCCGTACCCAGTTTAAGTAAAGCAAGCAGTAACTAAACCAACCTAAATGCGGCAAAATTTTACAAATAAATGCTGTAAATAAAACAGAGACCTGACAAGTTTTAAAAACCTGTCAGGTTTTTTTGCGTAGGGTACATGACGCTTAATCATATATTTTCATAGCATAATTTACTATAGTAACCGTATTTTAAAAAGAGAATAAGAAATGACCTATTCAATAGATTTCCGTAAAAAAGTATTATAAAGTGAAACAAGAAGAAAATCTCACCCTAGCAGCGGTAGCGAAACGCTTTCAAATAGCCATCGCAAGCGTCGTCAGGTGGAGCAAAGTATTGGAAGCCAAAGGGACACGTAACAGACCAACTAAAATAGATATGGAAGCCTTAAGACAAGATGTGGCGTTATATCCCGATGCTTACCATTATGAACGCGCAGCCCGTTTTGGGATTACGGAAGGCGGGATTCGCCATGCGTTAAAACGTCTAGGGATTAGCCGTAAAAAAAACCCTCAAACACCCCAAAGCCAACCCCGAAGCACGGCAAGTCTTTCAAGATAAAATGAACCGTTATAAACAATCTAATAGGCAAATTGTTTTCATCGATGAAAGTGGTTTTGCCCATGATATGCCACGCCGTTTTGGTTATGCACCTATCGGCAAACGTTGCTTTGGCACGCAAGACTGGAATGCAAAGGGACGTACCAATGTCATCGGGGCTTTGCTCAATTTTTGTTTATTAACGGTCTCTTTAGTTTCTGGCACGATTAATTCCGATGTCTTTTTCGCTTGGATAACCCAAGACTTACTTCCCAAACTCCCTCAGAATTCTGTGATTGTGATGGATAACGCCACTTTTCATAAACGTAGTGACATTCAGCAGGCTATTTTAGACGCTGGGCATCTCTTGGAATATTTACCGCCTTATTCGCCTGATTTAAATCCTATTGAGCATAAATGGGCTCAAGCTAAGACTCTCCGTAAACAACAACATTGTTCTATTGATGAGCTCTTTTTACTGAATTCTATTTAATCTTTTTATAGTACTGTTGCTATATTTCAAGGCGTTATAGTAAACGTATTATAAAAAGAGGATAAAAAATGACCTCTTCACTAGACTTCCGTCGTAAAGTGCTAGCAACTATAGCAAACGTACCATAAAGTGATTTAAATTTAGGATTAGCAGTCCTCACAGGACTGCTAATCCTCCGTATCGTTTTATAGTGCGTTTACTATACTTACCGCGTCATTTCTGACCACTTAGGCAGTCCGCGTTTAATTGTTGATGTGCAAATAGGCACAATCGCGCAACGCTTAGATTACGATGCGTTTGGCAATATCCTTGAAGATACAAACCCAGAGTTTCAACCATTTGGATTTGCAGGATGAATAAAATATTTCAAGCTGACTTTATTTGGATACCTCATTCTCTAGGTGGTTATAGAGGCCCACCATATGAAGGTATGCGTACAAATATACGCTGGCAAAAACACATTGAAGATTTTTTGCAATGTCTAAGAGATGTTCAGTGGGAAGAAATTAATTTCGATCCCAATATTTTACTTGGGAGTGCTACTGGTAAATTGATTAATTCTGTTCCAGCAGAGTGGTTAAAAGAAGGAGAATACATTGAGATTCTTAATGGTTATCATGTTCTAGCAGTAGGTCGAATTACAAGTAGGATACGTTAGGTGCGTCTTTTCACACCATAACGCCGATTGAACTATGCCGATAGCACACGCCTTATTCAAACAGATGACACAATTCTAACTCAAACGACTAATCCCGACCTTCGTTTTGGAATGCTCGCACCATTAAGTAAACCAACTGATAAAATGGTGTAACCCCACCTACACCATTTTAATCCCATGTGCCTCATACTCTTTGCCTACAATACTCATCCGCTTTACCCCCTTATTGTCGCAGCTAACCGTGACGAATTTCATGCACGTCCCACTGCACCCGCCCACTTTTGGGAAAGCTCCCCACAACTGCTTGCAGGACGTGATTTACAAAGTGGTGGAACATGGGTGGGCATCACCCAACAAGGACGCTTTGCCGCTGTTACCAACTACCGTGAACCCCAACAAACCCCTATAAACCCCAAATTTTCCCGTGGCGCGCTGGTCAGCAACTATCTACACAGCCAACAATCTACACCAACCTACCTACAAATCTGTCAACAACAATCCGCTGACTATCAAGGGTTTAATCTCATTGCTGGCAACATACAACAAGACCTGTACTACTACAGCAATCGACAAACCAGCCCACAAAAATTAATGGCAGGTATCTATGGACTCAGCAACCAATTCCTTGATACCCCATGGGTTAAAGTGCAAAAAGGCAAAGCACATTTACAATCCCTCATGCATCATGACTTTCAACTCACAGAACTGCTTGCCCTTCTTTCTGACAAAACCCTTGCAGAAGATGCACAACTCCCACAAACAGGCGTAAGTTTGGCATGGGAACGCCTACTCTCCCCCCTATTTATCACTAGCCCCGACTACGGCACACGGAGTTCAACCGTTTTACGTGTCAACACCAATGGCGCAGTAGAATTCTGCGAACAACGTTTTAATCCAATGGGCGACATTGATGGCACAACAACATACCGCTTTACACTGACAAGATGAGACTGTAACGGTGTTAGAGTAGAAGCAATCTATGCAATAATATTCTTTTCAGCGCGACGACAATTAACATGGAACTAGAAGTTATAAAACGATTACCTAAAACCCCCACCAATAAACCCCCCATTGTTTTTATACATGGTGCTTTTATTGGTGCGATTTGTTGGGATGTCCACTTCCTCTCCTACTTTGCCAAACAAGGCTATCCTGCGTATGCCGTGAGCCTACGAGGACATGGAAAAAGTGGCGGAAATTTGCGTAGTGCAGGAATTAATGATTATATTGAAGATGTTAAAAGTGTTACAGCCACATTAGAACAAGCCCCGATTATTGTAGGACACTCTATGGGTGGGATGGTTGCACAAAAGTATATGGAAAAACATCCTTGCCGTGCAGTAATACTCATGAACTCCGTATCACCTAACGGAATAGGCAGTTCCGCATTTTACATGTCATTGACTGACCCATTACTATTTCAACAATTTGGTGTTTTACAAAACTTTGGGACACATTTTGTTAACCCTGTTGCCATGAAACGCGCGCTTTTCTCCCCAGAAATGCCCGACAAAAAAGTCGAAGAATATTTCATGTACATGCAAAATGAATCACATCAAGCTGTTTTAGACATGATGAATTTAGACATGCCCCCACATCGTCCCGACAATGTACCCATGTTAGTATTGGGTGCGGAAAACGATGTATTTTTTCCCCCTGCAATAGTCCATTGGACAGCGTCATCCCATCGCGCCGATGTTCACGTTTTCCCAAAAACAGCACATGGCATGATGCTAGAACTGCATTGGCAAACCATCGCCGATTACATGTTAGATTGGTTGGGTAAAAAGCTAAAATAGAAAAACGATTGAATCTCTGTTTTTTAAAAACAGGGTTCAATCGCTAAGAAAGATAATGATGACTAATTTTATTAGACGTAAAAATAAGTTAGCATACTTAACTTATATACATCGATAATACGGCTTAAAACCGCTAAAAACTTAACCCAACTTCCTTTTCAGTAACTCATTCACCTGTGCAGGATTCGCTTTGCCTTTTGAGACTTTCATCACCTGTCCAACAAAAAAGGCGAATAATTTTTCTTTACCTGCTCGATAATCCGCTAGCTCTTTCGGATTTGCCGCAATAACCGCGTCAATAATCGGTTCAATTGCACCTGAATCCGTTACTTGTTTTAAACCTTGCGTTTCAATGATTTTATCCGCATTACCATCACACTCTCCCGCCCACATGGCTTCAAAGACCTGTTTGGCAATTTTGCCAGAAATTGTATTATCCGCAATTCGATTTAACAATACAGCTAAATATGCAGGGGAAACAGGCGATTGTGTAATATCTAAGTTATGTTTATTTAACACCGCAGAGAGTTCACCCATAACCCAGTTAGCACACATTTTCGCGTCAGTATTTGAGGCTTGCACAGTTTCTTCAAAATAATCAGCTAGCTCTCGTGAACTGGTTAAAATATCCGCATCGTACAAAGATAAGCCGTATTGACTGACAAAACGCTGTTTTTTCTCTTCAGGTAATTCAGGGAGTGTCGCTTTTAAGTCTTCTAAAAACGCTTTATCGACTACGACAGGAAGTAAATCAGGGTCGGGGAAGTAGCGGTAATCATTGGCTTCTTCTTTAGAACGCATAGGGCGCGTTTCGTTTTTATCAGGGTCGTACAAGCGGGTTTCTTGCGTGACTTTACCACCGCTTTCAATCAATTCAATTTGCCGTTCTACTTCGTAATTAATCGCTTTTTCAATAAAACGGAAGGAATTCAGGTTTTTCAGCTCAGCACGTGTGCCATAAGTGCTTGTGCCTGTTGGGCGGACGGAAACATTCGCATCGCAACGGAATGAGCCTTCTTGCATATTACCATCGCAAATATCTAGGTATCTGACGATAGAGTGAATTTTCTTCATATAGGCAACGGCTTCTTTTGCCGAACGCATGTCAGGTTCGGAAACGATTTCAATTAAGGGCGTGCCTGCACGATTTAAATCGATACCACTTAAGCCATGAAAATCTTCATGTAATGATTTACCTGCGTCCTCTTCTAAGTGGGCGCGGGTGATGCGGATGGTTTTTTCTTGCCCCTCTGTTTCAATATTGATGTGTCCTGCCTTGACGATGGGGAGTTCGTATTGGCTAATTTGGTAGCCTTTGGGTAAATCGGGATAAAAGTAGTTTTTACGTGCAAAAACAGAGCGTTCTGCAATTTCTGCATCTACCGCTAATCCGAACTTTATTGCCATTTTTACAGCTTCTTCATTCAGTACGGGTAAAACCCCCGGTAAGCCTAAATCAACCGCGCAGGCTTGGGTATTCGGTTCTGCACCGTAAGCAGTAGAAGCACCTGAAAATATTTTACTTTTTGTGGCGAGCTGGGCGTGAATTTCTAAACCAATAACGACTTCCCACGACATAAATCAATCCTCATTTAACAAATATTTTTACTGGGTATTTTTTGGAATAATGTCATTGAAACATGCTTACTTGATTGTCGCAAGTCAGTATAGTGAGGGTTTTACAGCTTATTAAAAAGAGTATCGACGCGATTAATCGCGTTTTTATCG
Source organism: Beggiatoa leptomitoformis (assembly GCF_001305575.3). Taxonomy (NCBI): domain Bacteria; kingdom Pseudomonadati; phylum Pseudomonadota; class Gammaproteobacteria; order Thiotrichales; family Thiotrichaceae; genus Beggiatoa; species Beggiatoa leptomitoformis. Next base: position 3,899,706 of record NZ_CP012373.2, on the reverse strand, counting down.
GTGGTGTGAATGGTTCACATGATGGGTAGCAAGTCGTTTTTTCGTTTTTGTGTTATTGCAGGTACTTAGGTATTAACGGGCAGGTGTATTTTTTTCTACCCACCTACGGCTATCATTTTGTAATGTTTCTTGTTTCCAGAATGGTGCGCTTGCTTTGAGTGTTTCAATTAAAAACTGACAGGCGGCAAAAGCGGCTGCACGATGGGCTGACCATGCCGCCGTAAGGACAATCGTCTCTCCGGGTAAAATCTCACCAACACGATGAATAATAAGGGTATCTAGTATTGTGAAATCTGCATGGGCTTGGATGCTGATTTTTTGCAAGTATTTTTCTGTCATTTGGGGATAGTGTTCTAAAAACATGGATTTTACGTCGTCCCCTTCGTTGTAATCACGCATAGTGCCAACAAATACCGCGACAGCACCGCATTTGCCGTGTATGGTTTGCAATTGCTGTTCATACGTTTGCAGAGCTGTCCATGCGTTGAATATCTGGTTAGTTAATTCAACTTTTAATTGCGCACTCATTGAGTTATCCCCCTGTAACCGGTGGAAAAAAAGCCACTTCATCGCCTTCTTTCACGCAGGTTTCTGGGCTAACATATTCAAGATTGATGGCAATTAATGCGTGTGTGGGTAGCGGGTCGTTACAAACTTGCGCCCAAACATCGCTAGCGGTCAACGTATGAACAATGTCCAGTTGCACTTCTTTTTTGCCAACAAGTTGGCGTAAACTGGCGAAAAATTTAACCGTAATTGACATAAAAATATAACGTCCTTTGGTAAATAATTGGATAATGACTGATTGATTTTATCAATAACGGTGGTAGTCGTGTTGTTCTCGCATCCGTTCAAGACGGCGTTTTTCTCTCTTGATGGGGTCAGTTTCTCGCCATTGTTGCAATTGTGCTTCCCATGCTTGGCGGTCAAACTCTTCTGTTTCGCGGTTTATTCTGGCGGTTTCCGCCCGTTGTTTTCTGTCAACATTCCACTGCTCATAAAGGTCGGTAGGTGTCGCGCTGGATGATTCAATGGGGGCTTGGTGCAGGGATAAAAAGCGTTGTTTTGCCTGCATTGCACCCCATGACGATTGGCTGTCTGCGTCTGTGGGTTGTTGCGTGATGGCGGGAGATGAATGTTCTGACCGTTTTGTTGTGCGTGTTTGCCACCACTGGGTGTCTTGTTGCTGTTCTTGTTCGCGTGATTGATTATAGTTTTTATTTCTATCGTCTATTTGCCTAAACCAGTCGTTAGCCGTTTCATCTGCTCTCATGCCTTGCGAGGCACGCGGGAGATTTGTAGGCGAATAGGGGGTGCAGGCGGTGATAAATAGTAATGCTGTAATAATCGTACCGTGACAAAAAGACAGTAACATGTTGTAGTATCCTGCGTTTATTGATAGGCAATAAATCAATTTAAAAAGGTCGTTAGTTTATTAATGGTTTCTATCGCCTATATAATGGCTAAGTGCGATAATTATCGATTGAATTGTTTGTACTACATTATGTTAGTAAATGGCTTATAACTTGCTAAACCGACTATAAAACAAATTAACACGATTGCTTGTTTATTAATGATAGATGAGAGCGGGGGAGAATAAGAACAATGCTTACTCTACCGGGCTACCGGATTGACGATAAAATTTATGAAGGGACACAATCAATTGCTTACCGTGCAACGCGGGTGAGTGATGCGATGCCTGTTGTGTTAAAGCTTTTAAAATCAGATTACCCAAGTCCGACAGAATTAGCACAGTATCAACGTGAATATGACATTTTAAATCGATTACAAAAAAGCGCGCCTTCTTCAGAAAGTAATGTGATTCGTGTCTATGCGTTAGAAAAATATAAAAATACGCTGGTGATGGTGTTAGAAGATATTGCGGGTCTTTCCTTAAAAGAGTGGTTACGTCATCGTGAATTAAACATAACAACCTTTTTGTTTCTAGCGATTAAAATCACGCAAGCTATTGGTGAAATTCACGCCGAACATGTTATTCACAAAGACATTAACCCCAGTAACATTGTTTACAATCCTGCTTCTGGTGAATTAAAGCTCATAGACTTTGGCATTGCCAGTGTACTGCCTCGAGAAAATCCCTCATTAAAAAGTATCGAAAAATTAGAAGGAACGCTCCATTACTTATCCCCTGAACAAACGGGGCGGATGAGTCGTCCGCTGGATTATCGGACAGATTTTTACTCATTTGGTATTACCCTTTATGAAATGTTAGTGGGGCGATTACCGTTTGAAACCAGCGACCCGTTAGAGCTGGTACATTGTCATATTGCCAAACAACCTGCATTGCCACAGACCATCAGAGTAGATGTCCCGCCAATTTTATCCGCTATCATCTTCTGTTTATTAGAAAAAAATGCCGAGTTGCGCTATCAAAGTGCTTACGGCTTGCAAATGGATTTAACCCACTGTTTTGAACAATCAATCCGTGAACAACCCATTGAATTATTTATATTAAGACAAAATGATATTACCACAATTTTACAAATTCCAGATAAATTATATGGTAATAGCCGTGCTGTTATAGAACTACTGGATGCCTTTGAGCGGGTGAGTCAGGGTTGCACGGAAATGGTGTTAGTCTCAGGAGATGAGGGCATTGGTAAAACAACGGTTGTTCGGGAATTGTATAAACCTGTTTTGCAACAACAAGGACATTTTATCACAGGTAAATTTGGACAATTTCAAAGCACTACCCCTTACACGGCCATTTTAGATGTTTTTGGTGAATTAGTTCGTCAAGTCTTAACAGAAAGTGAAGCACAACTAGCCAAATGGAAAAAACGCTTATTAAGTGCTTTAGGCAGCAATGGACAATTGATTATTGATGTTATTCCAGAAGTTGCATTAATTATTGGCGAACAAGCGAATGCTGAACAAAATTTAGGTTTTTTAGAGGCTCAAAACCGATTTAACCGCGTGTTTTTGAGTTTTATGAAAGTATTTTGTCAACCATCACACCCCCTAGCCATTGTGCTGGACGATTTGCAATGGGCAGACAGTGCTTCATTAAAACTCCTCTCCATGTTGTTACGAGATGAAGAAACCCGTTATTTATTAGTGATTGGTGTTTACCGTCAGCACGAAGTGGACGAGTTACACCCACTGACATTAACGTTAGACGAATTACGTAAATCGATGACGATTACCCTGCAAATCACTTTGCAACCCTTAGATTTAGAAGCTATTACTCAATTATTAATCGATACTCTCCACGCCAAACGACAACAAATTCACCCCCTTGCTGAAGTTATATTACATAAAACTGATGGAAATCCATTATTTATCCAACAGTTCATTAAAACACTGTATGAAGAAAATTTACTCAACTTACATTTTCAACTACAAGAAAATGGACAACGACAACCACAGTGGCAATGGAATTTAGAAGCGATTGAAGAAGCCAGTATTACGGATAATGTGGCAGACTTATTAATTCATAAACTACAAAAATTACCTGAAGATACCCAATACTTGCTCTCTATTGCCGCCTGTTTGGGTAATCCATTTGATATACAAATTGTTGCGGATGTCTATGACAAATCAGTGATTGAAACGACACAAGAACTATTACCCGCCTTAGAAGCAAATCTTATCGCTCCCCTCCCTGATTCCGATGGCAATGTGTTTCGTTTTCTGCATAACCGTGTGCAAGAAACGGCTTATAATCTTTTGAATGAAATCAATAAGCAAAAAAATCATTTAAAAATTGGACGGTTACTAAATCAAAAAATTGGAGAAAACAAATCCATTGATGAATTGTTCGAAATCACCAACCATTTTAACTTAGGCATTCCCCTTGTCACTGAAACCAGTGATAAAATTCTAATTGCTAACTTAAACCTAGCCGCAGCACGTAAAGCAAAAGCCGCTGCAGCTTACGAATCCGCTTTTCGCTATCTTAGTGCGGCACTCAACCTATTTACCGTTCAATATTGGCAAACAGATTACGCCCTTATTTTAGCCGTCACTACTGAAGGGGCAGAAGTTGCCTACTACATTGGTGATGCCGATGAAATGGAACGATTAGCATTGCGTGTATTACGCAATGCCCGAAGTTTACTAGATAAAATCCGTATTTATGAAGTCCGTATTCAAGCTGCTCGCGCTCAAGGACGGTTTCGCGATGCCTTAAATATTGCCCGCCATGCCCTACGTAAATTGGGCATTCGTCTGCCAGATAACCCCAGTCGTTGGCATATTTGGTTAGGCGAGTTACGCATGAAATTTGCGTTAACCTCAGGCGATATGCCTAGCCTTTTAGAACTGCCCGAGATGACTAACCCCGAAAAACTCGCGGCAATGCAGATTTTAAATCACGCAACTTCTGCCGCGTATGCTGCCCAACCCAATTTAATGCCCCTAATCACTTTCCGCTTGATTCAATTATCGGTAGATTTTGGCAATACCCCTGTTTCAGCGTATGCCTACGCAACTTACGGACAACGGCTATGTGGCACGGGATTTATTGAAAGCGGTTATCAATTCGGTGAATTGGCGGTGCAATTAAGTGAACGCCTCAACAATCGTGAATTTCGAACCAAAACTTTTTTCATCGTCAACGCCTTCATTCGGCATTGGCGCAACCCTGTTCGCAGTATTTTAAACCCCTTGCGGGATGTGTGGCGACTTGGGTTAGAAATGGGCGAATTTGATTTTGCAAGCCTCAGCATGTTTGCCCGTCTTGCCTATGCCGCCCTGATTGGTGAACCCTTAGAAAATTTAGAAAAAGAAATGACCGCGTATAGCCAAGAAATTCGGCAACTACGCCAAGCAGCGGCTGTTAATTTAATTGAAATTTATCATCAAACTATCTTAAACCTACGGGGACAATCCCCAGAAAATCCTAGTCAACTGGTCGGCACGGCATACAATGAAGAAGAGTCGATAGTTATGTATAAAAAACATAACAATCGTACCGCTTTGTATCATAACTATTTCAACAAGGCTATTTTAGCTTATTACTTTCAAGAACCTTACAAAGCAAGGGACTATATTAATTGTGCAGCACAATATTTAAATGGCACGATTGGTTCAATACCATTTGCTTTTTTTCATTTTTATGAATCATTAATACTCTTAAGTATTTATCCACAAGTTACACCCCGTGAACAAAAACACATTTTACGCACAGTAGATAAAAATCAGAAAAAACTACAACTATGGGCAACTTTTTCACCAGATAACCAACAACATAAATATTACTTGGTTGCCGCAGAACGGGAACGTGCCTTAAAACATGATAAAGAAGCCCGTGAATATTACGACCAAGCAATTCATCTTGCGCATGAACAAGGCTATTTAAACGAAGAAGCCATTGCTTGCGAATTAGCAGGACAATTTTATTTACAGCGCGGTTTAGTTAAATACGCATACGCCTGTTTACGTGATGCCCATTACGCCTATATCCGCTGGGGAGCCATAGCAAAGGCCAAAGAATTAGAAATTCGCCACAGCAATTTATTTTCGCAACGAGACAGTTCCGCCCAAACAACAACCATTACAACCTTAATAACCCAACAAGGGCTACCCAACATGCTAGATTTTGCTAGCATTTTAAAAGCCTCGCAAGCCACCACTAGCGAATTAGACTTAGGCAAATTGCTCAAAAAACTCATGCAAATTGTCTTAGAAAATGCAGGCGCGCAACGTAGCTTATTAGTGCTAGAACAAAATGGACATTGGGTTATTGAAGCCGAAGGTGCATTGAATGCAGAACATGTCGAAATTTTACAAGATTTACCTTTAGAAAACGCCGCATTATCGCTGCCTATCACCCTCGTTAATTATGTCATTCGCGTACAAGATTGTGTCGTATTAAACGATGCGTGCAATATGGGCAAGTTTACCCGCGACCCCTATGTTGCCAGCCAACAAATTAAATCCATCTTATGTATGCCCATGTTAAATAAGGGTAAACTAAGCGGTATTTTATACCTAGAAAACAATCTTGCGACCAGTGTATTCACCCCAGAACGGGTAGAAATCCTAAGTCTATTATCTAATCAAATGGCCATCTCTTTAGATAATGCGCGTTTATATAAAACATTAGGCGAAAATGAAGAACGATTACGGATTATTACCGAAACCACACCGATAGCCCTATCCATCAGCCGTGCAGAAGATGGACTCATTTTATACGCAAATCCTCGCATTGAATCTATTTTCGGCTTACCACCCAGTACCCTGATTAATCAATATCGTACGCTTGATTTTTATCGCAACCCTGATGACCGCGAAAAAGTGGTGGGCGCATTCCGACGTTTTGGCTCAGTCAGCAATTATGAAATTGAATTTCGTAATGTTTACAACCAATCCGTATGGGTCGCGCTTTTTGTGCATCCTATTCGCTTTGTTAATCAAAACGTACTTCTCAGCGCGTACTATGACATCACCGACATTAAAAATGCCGAAGTAGAACGTCAAGGCTTTACCCGTGCATTACAAGAAAGTGAAGAACGTTTCCGCGTGATTGCTGAAACCATGCCCGTGCCTATTTTTATCATCAAACCCGAATCAGGCATGATTTTGTATGCGAATCCACAAAGTAGCCAAACCTTTGGATATAGCATTCCCGATTTAGTGGAACGCACGATAGGCGAATTGTACCGCTACACAACAGACCAGCAAAAATATGTCTCTTTATACAAACAAAATAAAGGCAAAGTAAAAGATTATGAAGTTGAACTACTCAAAGCCGACGGCTCGCCCGTTTGGGTAGCGATTTCAACCCAACAAGCAACCTATGCAGATGAACGCGTCATTCTCACCGCATTACATGATATTACCGACCGTAAACGCGCAGAACAAGAACACATGCGCCTAATTAAAACCTTACAACACAACGAACAATTAGCCTCAGAAAATGCGCGTATGGGGGCAGAATTATCCGTTTCTCGCCAACTACAACGCATGTTATTACCGACAGAGACAGAATTAACCCAAGTGAGAGGCCTAGACGTTGCCGCCTTTATGGAACCTGCCGACGAAGTAGGGGGGGATTACTATGATATTTTACAATGTGCAGAACATACTCTTATTGGAATTGGTGATGTAACAGGACATGGGTTAGAAAGTGGCGTGATTATGCTCATGATACAAATGGCCGTTCGCACCTTACTAGAAACACAACTAGCCACCCCAGAAGCCTTTTTACCCATTATTAACCGTGCGGTTTATGCCAATATTCAACGAATGGGTTCAGACAAAAGTTTAACCTTAAGCCTCATTGATTGTTATCCCTCCCCCCTAGATAGTTCATTAACCGTTTTACGCATGACAGGACAACACGAAGAAATACTCGTTGTACGACAAGATGGACAAGTTGAACGTATTAATACAACCGCTTTGGGTTTTCCCATAGGATTAGAAGAAGAGATTAACGACTTGATTAACTATCAAGAAGTTATATTACAAGTAGGGGATGGTATTGTGCTTTATACTGACGGCATAACTGAAGCCTTAAATCCTGAAAAACACCAATACGGCGTAAAACGTTTATGTGATGTAGTCAGTCATTTTTGGTCAAAATCGGTAGCAGAAATTAACCATGCTGTTATCGCCGATGTGCGAGCGCATCTCAGTGGGGATAAATTAAAAGATGATATTACACTGCTGGTTTTAAAAAAACGGCACTAATGCTAGTGCCTGCCTGAACCAGAATTAGCTGAACTACTAGAATGTAATTGATGAGGATGAAAAACACTATTAACATTAAGGGTATAAATCTACCTGTTTACCATCAACTCCAATCGGGTCTGTCATTATCCACCGCCCGATTTCCGCCTCATAATCCCGCGTCCCAAACTGCGTCAGTTTTGTATCTTTAGCATTACCAATGAAAGAAACAATAGCCACTATGTGGTTTTGCAATTTCTTAGAGAATGATAAAGTTTTACCAATCGACTAACTTGCTGTTTCAATGCATTGTTAAGACGTTTGCTAACCCTCTTTGACGCTTCCAAAAAACTCGCATAACGCACTGCGCATTAAAGATAAACCACTGAAATGGGTTTCCATAATATTGCTATACCACTCGTATCACGTTTTCCAACCAAAAAGCCTACTATTTCTCTAACCATATTTAAAGAAAATAAAGTTTCTTAAGCAAAAACCATTTATGTTAGTAAACATAGACAAATTATTGACAATAGTTATTTTATTTTTAAATTTTTCTGCTGTTTGAGAATTCATGGTTTACAAATTAGGATAAAAAAACACTATCACTTTACAATAAAGTAAAAAGTTGTCTAATTTATTGTAAATTGATATTTTTTATATTTTATTATACTTTACGTAGTGCTATTTAAAAATGGCATTAATACTCTTACTTGGTTCAACTTTAGTACCAGTTCTAGTTGTCAATGTAGTTCAAGCGGTAACTTCAGTTGTCAAAATAAGTAACAACAACATACTTTTCCTTTAGTTTTTGGGTATTTCTCGTTACCAATTTTTTGGTAACGGGATATCGTGAGGTGTCTTATGTTCAGGATTCAAACAAAGAATGACCTTCGTTATATTTTTTTAAAACTGCTCATCCTAACTTTATGGCTAGTAGGATTTTTACTCCAACCCAGTTTTGCTACGGACAGTTTAACAGTTGGTAATGTCAAATTTAGCAATATTCGTACTTCTATTCCCAGTGGAAGCACTGTTGCTAATGGGCAAAAAATCACAATTCATTTTAATTACGAGGTTACAGATTCTAATTGTAGCAGTTTTTGGATTCGGCTTCTTACTGATGGACTGGCAGTTTACGACGAAAGTTCCCCTCTAATGTGTGGTAGTGGTGATTACTCTTGGTCTTTCATGCTGACAAATAATTCCAGTGTTAATGGTTTCTATTTTGCGAAAAGAGACGACACTTTTACTTGGTCAGAAAAAACGGGAATAATATTTCCTGTTACATATGTCTGTTGTTCTACAACCCTAGCTCTAGAGAATCTAACATTTGTTACAATACCAAACCTAGTTGCTAATGAAGCAAAAGCATTTTCAATTCCCATTGAAGCAGAAACTATAAGTCAATCTGTAAACCTTGAGGTTTCAGCATCCATTTTTAATTTTGAAACAACTACTATCAATATAGATAATATTATTAATATTAGTGCATTAGCCATCAAAATTAGATTAATGCTAAATATTATAGACACAATATTTTCAGGAGTCGGCGGAATAGATACTTCTGCCTTTGTTCGAGTGGTATTAATTGATAACGAGACAAAAAGGGAGTATCTGGTATATCAAAAGAGTTATCAGGAATTAACAGAAGAAGAAAAATTTAACTGGTTGTCAGATTATTTAGTTTTTAACGCTGTTTGCCAAGAGAGTTGTGTTTTACCAAAAACAATTCACACTTTTTCACTACGTCTTGAAGCGAAAAGTGCTGTACTTAGCATTCCTGAGATTTACTACGTTAATACCCCGTTATCTTCTAGTACAGAAACAGTAATAAAACAACAAAATACTGTTATTGTCCAAAAGCTTAACGAACAACAAGATATTGGATGGATTGCCGGGGAAACCGCTGTTTCTAATTTAACTTATGCAGAAAAAAAACATTTAACTGGTGCATTAGCTGATGATGAAACTGAAGTTGGAGAACTTAATTTGCAGGGTTTTGAATATTACCGAGGTGGTATATTTGATTTAAAATCTAAAAACCCAAATGATACACGCAATTTGAGAAAAACTCGGCGACAAAGTGCTTTGGTCGACAGTTTTGATTGGCGGAATAGACATGGAGAAAATTGGGTTACTGCTGTAAAGGATCAAGGTAATTGTGGAAGTTGTTGGGCCTTTGCTGATACAGGCACTTTAGAAGCAGTTACCAACCTTTATTTTAATCAACAGCTAAGTTTGGATTTATCTGAGCAAGATGTATTGTCTTGTAATCCTGAAATCGAGTTTACAGATGAAAACGGAAAACTTGTAAAAAGAAAACTAGGTTCTTGCAACGGCGGACCAATGTTTACTATTCCTCAGAAATATCTCACTTTAGGTATTGTTGACGAGAATGCCTTCCCTTATAAAGCAACAGATTTACTAGCCTGCTCTGATAAACAATCTATTTTTAGTGAAAAAGTTAGTATAAATAAAGCAGGTTCATATTTTGATTTAAGTGAAGATAATGAAGATGATATAAAGAAATTGCTCATCGAAAAAGGTCCTTTAGTCGCGGCTGTTTGGAGTCTTAGTCATGCCATGATATTAGTTGGTTTCGAAACTGATTTAGATGGAAGAACTATTTGGATTTTTAAAAATAGTTGGAGTGGAGGTTGGGGAGGAGCTGGAGCTATGGGCGATATTGTCAATGAGAAGACAGGGAAAATATCGCATTGGGGTAAATATAAATCCGAAGGCTCTGCTGAAAATGGTTTTGCTTATATCAAACTAGAACCTAAAAACTTAAGTGTCATGGCTATCGAACCACCAATTAATAGTCTTGCTAAAGCACGCCAGATTGTTTGTGTTGATAAAGATAATGATAATTATTGCAACTGGGGAATATCTGAGGAAAAACCCTCAACTTGTCCATTATCTTGTAAAGCTGAGAAAGATTGCGATGATTCTGACGCTAATTTAGGAACTTTCAACGCAAAATACGAATGTGAAGTAACTGGTGAAACACCAGCTAAACCGCCAATTGCCAGTTTTAGTTTATCCCCAAATAAGGGCGCAAGTCCTTTAACAACAACACTAGATGCAAGTGATTCAAGCGATTCTGATGGTTCTATCGTTTCCTACTCGTGGAAATACTCACCGTTAGATGATGATAGTGAAGAAACTTCTATCACAACATCAAATAGTCCAATAGTGACACATACTTTTACAAATATTGGTCAATATGTTGTTACTCTGACGGTAAAAGACTCTCAAGGTTTAGAAAGTGTTTTTAAAAAAGTAGTAAGTATTACATCTGTTCGTTCTTCCTCAAGTTACCCCAACTTAGGCAAGAGCTTCAGCTTTACGAGTGCAGGACAAGCTTCTATCGCAAATGCAATATTTTCTGGTGGACTAATTACAGTAAATAATACAACGCCAAGAAAGGAATCAACCATTACACTGGCTGATACAATAAATATTTCAGGAGAAATCAACGTAGCACCCGAACACACCAACCAAAAAGCGGATATTGTTGTTGTTGGTTTTTATGCCCGTGAAGGACACTTAAAAAACGACGATCCTAGCCTAGAAAACTGCGACCCTGCTATTTTGAATGAAACACCACGAGCAGACAGTGCATTTAATGCAAATAGTGGCTATTACACTCGTACTAAAAAAAGTGCAGGGGAAACTGAAACAGGGGACAATTGGTATTGCTCTTGGGTAACAGACGCGCTAAAAGATAAAATGACGATTGATAGCAAATGGTGTAAGCCTTCAGTGGCGGAAACAGACCCACGAGCAACGCCGACAACCCCGCAGGAATATTGGCAGGCATGGAAAGGGGGATTAGCTGATTTAATTCAAAATCCTTTGGAAACGGTTGATGCATTACCTGCAACGCAACCCGTTACCTTATATGCAGGTCAGTTCGATGCAGTGGGACACTTATGCTTATATTTTGGCTATCGCTTGCATAATTCAGGGTTATTAGTCTTCAATGGTGAAACACCTATCCTAGTTCGTGTTCGTCAATAGGTTTGTTAAGTCTTGCTTTAAGGTAGAGGTATTGTGATTGCCTCTACCATTATTTATCTCACACGCTATCTATTCATTTATCCACAGTTAGTGCGAGATAACCCGCAAATGTTTGTAATAAATAGTCAGTTTTTTTCCAATAAGTAAACTTTCTAAATGCTCTCCCCTTAAAAAGCCTTGTGTAATAGTTTGTTATAGAAATTTTATTTTGAGTGAATCATTACAACAAATCACTACTTCTTTAACACTACCAAAACTCAAATGCCTAACCCATCCCGTATTGACTGATACAATCAAAAATTAAAACTGTCATCAACATGTCATACACAAAATAGACAATAATGGTTGCTTTAAAACTTACCACAGGAGTTGTATTTGATGAAAAAATTACTTACGGCAGCATTATTTAGCGTTAGTTGCGTAATTGCTGCACCCGTATCTGCTATAGATGATTTGCATGAGTACAAAGGTGGTGCCAGTGGCGTTTCTGGTAATCTGTCCAGCGTTGGCTCAGACACCATGAACAACCTCATGACCCTGTGGGCAGAAGAATTTAAAAAATTCTACCCCAACGTAAATATTCAAATACAAGGTGCTGGTTCTTCCACCGCGCCCCCTGCTTTAACAGAAGGTACGGCACATACAGGCCCAATGAGCCGTTCTATGAAGCCTGGCGAAATTGAAGCGTTTGAAAAGAAATTTGGTTATCCCCCAACTGAAGTTCGCGTAGCTATCGATGCACTCGCTGTTTATGTGCATAAAGACAACCCTCTTGATGGTTTGACCATACAACAAGTTGACGCGATTTTCTCCTCAACTAGAAAATGTGGTGGTGCAGAAGACATCATTAAATGGGGTCAAGTTGGTTTAAAAGGCTCTTTAGCCGAACAATCCATACAATTATTTGGTCGTAACTCCGTTTCTGGCACGTATGGCTATTTTAAAGAACACGCCTTATGTAAAGGCGACTTTAAAAACAATGTGAATGAACAACCGGGTTCTGCTTCTGTTGTCCAATCCATCAGTGCTTCTTTAAATGGCATTGGTTACTCAGGCATTGGTTATTTGACCTCTGGCGTAAAAGTGCTTGCTATTTCTCCTAAAACTGGCGCATCAACCGTACCTGCCTTAGTTGGCGATGGTGCAGACAAATACAAGAACGTCATCAGCGGCACATATCCGTTATCCCGTTTCTTATACGTTTATGTCAACAAAGACCCAAGCAAGCCTTTATCTCCACTGGTTAAAGAGTTTTTAACCATGATGTTGAGCAAAGAAGGTCAAGCCGTGGTACAAAAAGATGGTTATGTTCCATTACCTATCTCTGTTGTAGAAAAAGAGTTAGCAAAGTTAAAGTAAGCTAGACGCTTGTCTAATCAAACAAAAACCCCGCCCTTGTGCGGGGTTTTTATTTGTGTAAATAATGATGAATCGAGTTGCAGCATGTTTGATGTTTTATAATTATAATTCAACGCTAAACTCCTTCATTAGAAAAACACCATGCGCGTCAAAGACAAATACATTAACCCTTTTACCGATTTTGGGTTTAAAAAACTTTTTGGAAGTGAACCCAATAAAGATTTACTCATCGATTTTCTCAACGAACTCCTGAAAAAAGAAACAGGACGTATTCTCGACCTAACCTACCTGCCGCCCGAACAACTCGGACGACACAACGATGCACGCAAAGCGATTTTCGACATTTACTGTGAAAATGAACACGGCGAGAAATTCATCGTTGAACTCCAAAAGGCAAAACAAAACTATTTTAAAGACCGCAGTATTTACTATTCTACGTTTCCTATTCAGCAACAGGCTGAAAAAGGGGAATGGAGTTTTAAACTCAATGCGATTTATACCATTGGTATTTTAGATTTTGTGTTTGATGAAGATAAAGAAGACCACGATGTCTTTCATCATGAAGTACAATTAATTGATAAAAGCACACAAAAAGTGTTTTATGATAAATTGACTTACATTTACCTAGAAATGCCGAAGTTTAAAAAGAAAGAAGATGAATTAGAAACGCATTTCGACAAATGGCTATATATTATCCGCAATCTGGAAAATCTGACTAATCGCCCGCCAAAATTGCAGGAAAAAGTGTTTAGTAAATTATTTGAACAAGCAGAAATTGCAAACTACACCGAGCAAGAATATGCCGACTATGAAGAAAGTTTAAAAGTTTACCGTGATTTGAAGAATGTCATCGATACGGCTTTTGAGGAAGGTGTCGCAGAAGGTATCGAAAAAGGCAAAGTAGCAGGTTTAGCGGAAGGTATTGAGAAAGGTAAAGCAGAAGGCTTAGCTGAAGGCATAGAGAAAGGCAAAGCAGAAACTATTCGCCTCACGGCATTACAACTCAAACAAGCAGGGGTTGCTATTGACGTTATTGCCAAAGTAATGGGATTAACGGTTGATGAGTTAGACAACTTACCATGAGTATAAGGTGTGTTGGTTAGCGTGTTTTTTCGCACTGTAGCAGTGAATGTATAAGATACATACTTTTTCGCTTACGTAAATATTGGTAAAAACCTGACAGCAGATAAAAACGTTCTTGGTTACAATAAGTCAATTTTTTAACTCGAGTAATGGAAATGCCGTATCAATCAACATTAATAACCCAAGGCACAGAAACTTTTATCACGGTTAAGTCTTTAACTATTACAATGTGTTGGACAAGTGCTGTCGATCTTGACTTGGCCGCCGCATATCAAACTAAAACGGGTAGGCAAGGATTGGTTCACTTTGCCGAGTTGGGCAGTACCGATAAGTTTCCCTTTATTAAGCTGAGTGGTGACCAAGGTATCGGCGATAGACAGGGTAATAACTCAGAAACCTTGTGGATTAATGCGTTAGATGACATGGATTATGTTTGGATTTTCTGTTGGGATTATGGCATGGTACAAACGGGTAGTCATGGACGGTTTAATGATTGTGATATAACCTTACAACTTATTGATGAAAAAGATAAGTCTATCCAAGTGAAAGTAGATACCAGCGAAATGGGGAATGTCTGTTGTATTGCAACGTTGGATAATAGCCAACAGGAGACAAAACTGATTAATCTTAGTAAGGTAGGAACATTACGAGGTTTATCTAAGTTGGAACAATTATTGAATATTTTGAAATAACTATTTTATCATTTTATGTCATAACCACTTGAGTCTATGTAGTTTGGTAATGTTAGCTTAAGTTATAAATGCAGGAACACGTCCCTACTCCTGCATTTCTCTCATGTGACGTGGCTATTATTTCAATAAATAACAAGAGAATAATGATTATGCCGATTTCCACCAGCGAGCAATTAACTACGTTAGTTAATCATTTGCTTGATAAATATAAGAATATAGAGGCGGATGACCAGCAAGCACTACGTCTTCTTTGTCAATCAGTCTGCGATGTCGAACAGGGTAAAACAGATTTAGAAATTTCCCTAGAAACGATGACGGAACATGCAGATACATTTGAACGACAATTAGTTGCTGCACGGGATAATTTAGAAGCTGAGGTTGTGGTTAGAACCCGTGAATTAGCTGAAAAAAATGAGCATTTGAAAAAAGAAATTAAAGAAAGACAACGAATTGAGGAAGCACAACGTAATAATTTAATTTTTCTCCAAACCTTATTAGACAGTATCCCTAGTCCTATTTTCTTTAAAAACCTAGCAGGTCAGTATTTAGGTTGTAATTCTGCATTTGCAGAAACGGTGGGTTTGCCAGAAGAGGATATCGTCGGACGTACCGTTTATGATATTTTTGTTAAAGCACGCGCCGATAAGGATGATGAGGTTGACCATCTATTACTAGAAACGCAAGTCGGACAAGTTTATGAAATAGTAGCTGAATTACCAGACCATACGATGCACGATTATATTATTCATAAAACCCGCTTTTGCAGTGCTGATGGCAAACCTGCGGGTATTGTTGGCATTATGGTTGATATTACTGAGCGTAAACGTTCAGAAGCCGCATTATTTAAAGCAAAAGAAGAGGCCGAGCAAGCCAACCGCGCAAAAAGTGCATTTTTGGCGAATATGAGCCATGAACTCCGCACACCACTCAACGCAATTATTGGTTATAGCGAGATTTTACAAGAAGATTTGGTCGACATGGAGGGGGAAGCCTTAATCCCTGATGTGAAAAAAATCCATGCCGCAGGTAAACATTTACTCGGATTAATCAATGATGTGCTGGATTTATCAAAAATTGAAGCGGGAAAAATGGATATTTTTACCGAAACCTTCGATTTAAACGGACTTATTCAAGAAGTCGTTGCCACCATCAGCCCCCTGATTCAGAAAAAAGAAAATACCCTTAAGGTTAATACCTCTAATCCGCTTGGAAATTTACATGCTGATTTAACAAAAGTCAGACAGATGTTGTTTAACTTACTAAGTAATGCAGCAAAATTTACCGAACAAGGACAAATTGGTTTAACGGTTAAGCGCGAAAGTCGCGATGATTTAGATTGGGTCGTGTTCAGCGTTACTGACCAAGGCATTGGCATGACCCCTGAACAGATTGATAAACTCTTTCAACCATTTACCCAAGCAGATAACTCCACCACTCGCAAATATGGCGGTACAGGCTTAGGTTTAACCATTACCAAACGCTTTGCTGAAATGATGGGCGGAAACGTCATTGTTGACAGCAACTATGGTAAAGGCAGCACTTTTTCCATCCATTTACCTGCTTATGTGATTACCCATGTTAGCGAAAAACTCTTAGGTATTAATCCAAAAACCATCAACAAAACAGGAGGAAATCGTGTTTTAGTAATAGATGACGATGCCGTTGTTCGTGAATTATTACAAAACTACATCGGAAAATTAGGCTATCAAGTAACCACTGCTGACAGTGGTGACCAAGGACTAAAACTGGCTCGCGAATCAAAACCTGATGCAATCACCCTAGACGTTATGATGCCGGGCATGGATGGCTGGATGGTACTGTCTGCATTAAAAAATGACCCCGCCTTAACCAATATTCCCGTTATTGTCCTTTCCATGGTAGAAGAAAAAAGCATAGGCTACTCACTCGGCGCGACAGAATACATCACCAAACCCATAGACCGCGACCAACTAGGACAAGTACTGGGTAAATATCTTAAAGACCAACGTCAACAATGGCTGTTACTGGTTGAAGATGATAAAGTAACTCAAGATATGATTAGTAGCCAACTCAGAAAAGCAGGTTGGCAAGTAGAAACCGCTGATAATGGAAAAATTGCACTAGAATTACTGGCAATACGGAAACCTAATCTAATCTTGTCGGATTTGATGATGCCTGAAATGGATGGTTTCGAACTCATCAAGCGTATTCGGGAAAACGTACAATGGGCTGATATACCCATTATTGTTCTAACTGCCAAAGATATAACCCCAGAAGACCGACAACAATTAAATAATCGCGTAGAAAAAATCTTCCAAAAAAGCAGTTATCAACGCGAAGACCTACTCAATGAACTACGCTTTTGCTTAATGAAAATAACTACCCCATAAGTAGTTAGAACGTATCTAAACCAACAATAAAATAACAAACTGACATGATTTAATTAATAAAAGAGATAACGACAAGTCAGTTATTTTCATACAAAGAGAGGATAATTATGATTTACAAAAACTTATCGGCTACAAAACTCATAGAACTTTCCCTAAAACGCTATGAAACATCCCTTTCAAAAGATGGCGCACTCGTCGCCATGTCAGGACGTTTCACAGGACGTGCCGCTAAAGACAAATACATCGTCCGCGATGCAAACAGCGAAAAACAAGTCGACTGGGGAACAGTCAACCAACCTATCAACAGTCAACAATTTACCCAACTGAAAACGAAAGTATTAGAAATTTTAGACGGTAACGACCGTGATAGCTTTGAGGTAGAATCCTCTGTTGGTGCAGACCCCCGCTATGCCATGCCCCTCGTGGTTCGAACAGAATTAGCCTATCAAGCACTATTCTCACAAATCATGTTCCGCGAGCCGATACCCCAATATTCAGGCAATCCCCTGTTAGAACCCTTCTACGTCTATGTGGCCCCCTCGGCTAAAGCTGACCCTGATGCAGACGGTACTCATTCAGAAACCTTTATCGGCATCAACTTTACCACCCGTGAAATCGTCATCGGGGGAACAAAATATTGTGGTGAAATCAAAAAATCGATTTTTACCGTTATGAATTATTACCTCCCACAACTCAACGTCATGACCATGCACGCCTCTGCCAATACAGGCGACAATGGCAAATCCGCCGTCTTTTTTGGACTCTCAGGCACAGGCAAGACAACCTTATCTGCTGATGCAACTCGCCATCTTATTGGTGATGATGAACACGGCTGGAGTGATGAGGGCGTATTCAATTTTGAAGGCGGTTGCTATGCCAAGGCCATCAAACTATCCCCTAAAGCGGAACCTGAAATCTGGGCAGCCTGCCACCAATTCGGCACAGTTTTAGAAAATGTCGTGATGGATACCGACACCCACACCATCGACTTTGATTCTGAAAAAATTACCGAAAATACCCGCGCCGCCTACCCCATTGCAACAATCGCCAATCATCACCCTACCGCCTGTGCAGGCGAACCGACAGCAATTGTCATGCTTGCCTGCGATGCCTTTGGCGTATTACCCCCTGTTGCCAAATTAAGCCCTGAACAAGCTATGTTTTATTTCCTCAGTGGTTACACTGCAAAAGTGGCTGGCACAGAAGCGGGAATTACAGAACCCCAAAGCACATTTAGTGCGTGTTTTGGAGGCCCCTTTATGGTGTTACACCCTACCCGTTACGCAGAACTACTTGCCGAACGGATAAGACGCTCAGGTGCAGACTGCTATCTCGTCAATACAGGCTGGTGGAAAGGGGCTTACGGCGTTGGTGAACGGATGCCAATTGCCATGTCCCGCCGTATTGTCAACGCCGCAATTTCTGGTGAACTCGCCAGCGTCCCCTTTGAAACTGACCCCGTGTTTGGTTTCCAAGTGCCTACCGCACTATCAGGCATAGACAGTGCGAATTTAAAAATGGTGAATACTTGGCAAGATAAAAACGCCTACAATACACAATTGTTAAAACTGGCAAAAATGTTTTTGGACAACTTCAAAAAATATGAAGGCAAAGTCAGCGACAGCTTGAAACAAGCAGGGCCTAAATTACCTGAAATGGTGCAAAGTGGGGAAAAACTAGCCGTAGTCTGATAAATACAAGTAACGGGCTATCTGCTTATACTTAAAGGGGCGAATTTATTCGCCCTTTTTTATTTAAAAAATAACGGCATTGTGCTTGCAATGCAACATAATGATTTATATAAAAATTTTAATAAACAGGATATGGGGGATGTAGCAATATTACGGGAATCCTTTAAGGAAGGATTTACGCTATAGTTTATATAGTTATCGGTCAACATAGATTGTAGGTTTTCTGTAGATCAGGGTTTACAAGTATATCTTTGATAGTAAAAAATTATTATGATATTACTTCGTTTTAAAAACCCTGATTGGTCATGCTGTTGAGAAGGATATATTTTCATGAGTTTATTAATGGATGCATTGCATCAAGTTGAACATATTAAGTTAGGCAAACCTACCTATGGTTCACATGAAAATACAGATACTTTACAATGGGATGATTCCATTTTTAATGTTGTGCCTTCCCCAACAACAGAAGATATTCCACCCGTCGCATTAGCGTCCACACTGACCGATGAAACACATGTATTAGAATGGAATCAAGATATTATTCCATCCGCTGCGTCTTTGGTGATTCAGGTAGATCATGAACCTTATTCTAGTATCCCGCCAGTTAAGCAAGCTATTGATGATAAATCTGATTTAGATTTAATATGGGATGAGCATTTAACCACCACGATATTTGAAGAACAACAAGTGTTGAATGATTGGCAAATGCCTTTTGACGCGCCTGTAACCACAACAAATAATTCACTTAGCACACAGCAACAAGTTAAAAATATTGAAGAAAATGAGGATGTGTTATTTCTAACAGATGATGATGACGAACTCTCTTTGCCTGTATCAGAGACAGTTACATATCAACCAGAAAACGCATCATCATCGGAACAAGTGACAGAAACATTGTTGTGGGATATAGCATTATTACCGCCCAAAACGAATACGACAGATACACATTTAGCCAATACATCACAAACATTTGATGAATCTGTTGAAGCAGAAGACGAACTGTTTTTAGTCGATGAGAATAGTGAATCTACTTTATCAGAACCTATTGTTTCTACACAGCAATCAGAAAAAACATCACTACCTGAATTCGAACAGACCGCAGATACTTTATTGTGGGATGCCGCATTATTAACAGCAGTAACACCGACTGAAATTAAACCAAATGCAACGGATTTAACTTGGGATGAAGCCCTATTTGCCCACGAAAATGCGACTATTGCAGATAAACAACACAGTGTACATCGGATTTTATCCGCAACTGCTCAGCCACGCTCAACACAGCATTACGGATTATTTGCTGTTTTAGGTTGTTTGTTAGCGGTAGGCGGTGGTATCGCGTATTATAACAATATGTTACACTTTAATCTTCCAAGCCTACAAGCAGACACGACACACACATCGATTCCACTACAAGCACATGCGCGAAGCAATTTCCCCTTACCGTCAACACAAACAACAATAACAACAGAATCAATCATAACTGAACAGCCACTCATTCAACCAGCCACCGCGCAACTTAACACACATACTGCCTTAGCCTCGCTAGAAAAAGTGATTAAATTCACAACAAGCCCTTTAAACTTATTTGCTCCCAAAGCAGATAAACCCGCAAAAAAACCGCCAGTATCAGAAGCTATTTATAAACCCAGTGAGCCACCTAGACAAATTGCGGTTGAAACAGATACGATTAAAATTCGGCGCAGTGTTGCGAATAAGTCTAATATTTCAACTGATTTAACAAATGGTTATACTGCTTTTAAACAAGGCAATGATAATGCTGCTTATCAATATTATCGTACTGTCTTACAACAAGATGAAAACAATCGCGATGCTTTATTGGGTATGGCGGCTATTGCCAGTAAGCAAGCCCAACCTGCACTTGCTCGCCAATATTACCAACGGATTTTGCGCCAATACCCACAAGACCGTATCGCACAAGCAGGCTTGATTGCAGTTTTGCCCGAACAAGATATTGAACAGCAAAAAAATCAGCTCAATTTATTATTACGCGAAACACCACAATCGGCTTATTTGCATTTCAGTTTAGGCAATTTATATGTAAAACAAGGACAATGGCGTACTGCACAAGAATCTTATTTTGAGGCGTATCGATATGATAAAAAACAAGCGGATTATGCATATAACTTGGCAGTCAGCCTAGAACATATTAATCAACCTGCATTAGCACTTTCTTACTATATGCAAGCAGTTGCACTGGCAGCACAACAATCCGTCAGTTTTGACATACAAACAACGCAACAGCATATTATTGAATTAAATACTTATGCGGCAACACAACAAACCAGTGCATTATCAGAACTCGCTACGCAACAATAAGGCGTTTATCAGGAACAATCATTGCCTTTTCCTCATGATATTCAGCATTGAGATAGTGCTGAATATCACTTAAGTTTCACCCGCAAAAACCTTTCTTTATTGGCTAACCCACGTTTATGAATCAAGTTGTCATGCCTAGTCATAGTATTAACCATGAATCTATTCGCCCGCGTTTAGGTGAAATTCTTATTACACAACAGATTATTAGTACAGATCAGCTAAAAGTTGCACTGACTGAGCAGAAAAAAACCCAAGAACAATTGGGTAATATCTTGGTTAAACTTGGATTTGTTTCCGAAGCGGTCATGCGTGACTTATTAGGACAAACACTAGGACAAAGTAGTATTGAACTGTCGAAACTGGTTGTTGACCATGAAAGTTTAAGCCTCGTACCTAAACAGTTAGCCCGTCGTCATTGCTTAATCCCCATTAGTTTTGATAAAAAAAATAATTTATTGCGGGTTGCAATGGCCGATGTTTTTAATGTGTTAGCCATTGACCAGTTGGTTGCATTGTTAGGTGGAAATATTCGTGTAGAACCCCTATTGGCAGGGGAAGCCGAAATCTTGGCAGCGATAGACCATTTTTATGGCTATAACCTATCACTTGACGGCATTTTGCATGAAATAGAAACGGGAGAAGTGGATTATCAAAGTCTAGCACCGAACCGTGAGGAATACAGCCAACCACTGGTTCGTCTAGTAGATGCATTATTATCTGATGCGGTTAAACGCGGTGCATCGGATATTCACTTTGAACCTGAAAAGGGTTTTTTACGAGTGCGCTACCGTTTAGATGGCGTATTACAACAAATCCGCAGCTTACACAAAAGTTATTGGTCGGCTATTGCAGTACGTATCAAAGTGTTAGCAGGATTAAATATTGCAGAAAATCGTATCCCACAAGATGGCCGCATCAGCTTAACGCTTTCTGGACGGTTGATTGATTTTCGTGTGTCCGTACAACCAACAATTTACGGAGAAAATATTGTATTACGTATTTTAGACAGTCAACGCGGTTTATTAGCTCTTAATCAATTAGGTCTAATGGAAGACAGTTTAAATGTCTTAAAACTCATGATTGCACGTCCTGAAGGGCTGATTCTAATGACGGGCCCAACAGGGAGTGGCAAAACCACAACACTTTATTCTCTTCTCAATCATCTTAATAATGAAAGCGTCAATATTATGACGTTAGAAGACCCCGTTGAATATGCGTTAGGTCGTGTGCGACAAACAACCGTTAATGAAGGCGTAAAACTTGATTTTGCAACGGGTGTGCGCTCTATTTTACGGCAAGACCCTGATATTATTCTGATTGGGGAAATACGTGATGAAGAAACAGCAGAAATGGCATTTCGGGCAGCAATGACAGGGCATCAAGTGTATTCCACCTTACACACTAACTCTGCAATCGGCGCAATTCCCCGTTTATTAGATATAGGCATTCAGCCCGATTTAATGGCAGATAACATTATCGGTGTTATCGGACAACGCCTTATTCGCCGATTATGTCCACATTGCAAACAACCCTATACACCTAACGAAATGCACCGCCGTTTATTGGGATTATCGGCTAATCAAAACATAACCTTGTACCGTCCAACAGGATGCGAACAGTGCGAACAACGGGGTTATAAAGGGCGATTAGCCTTGATGGAACTGCTACGGTTAGATGATGGTTTACAAGAACTGATTGCACACCGTGCAACCACTTATGATATTAAACACCACACCCAACGGGCAGGTTTTCGCGCCCTAGCACAAGAAGGGATTCGGCGAATTTTAGACGGAATTACCAGTTTAGAGGAAGTTGCGCGGGTGGTGGATTTAACCAGTCAATTATGAGGCGTAACAAACAATGCGTGAAAACGCCTCAGCATTTAACAGGTAAATTATATTTAAAAACATATAGTTATCTCGCTATACGCCATTAATCCAACCAATTAAATACCCGACGTGGCGCAATTCGTCCGTCAGCTAAGACCTCACCTAATCCTAAAAAATCCGTTTTATCACAACGGGGTGTAGGTGTTGTCAACAACTTTACCCATGTTTGCACAGGTATATCATGCGCTAAACTGACTGCCTGCCCATGCTGAATAGCCGCTGCCTGTTGTGCAGATAAACAGACCGTTGACCACCATGGCAACGCACTGTACAAAGGCTGTAAACATGCGTCTAACGCCGTTTGCCCCTGTGCGGCGGCCTCTGTTAGTGTGTCCATATCGAGCATTGTTTGATATTGCCCTACGCCGATACGGTGTAACGCACTGATATACGCACCACAACCCAACGCCTCCCCCATATCCTCTGCAAGTGTGCGAATATACGTGCCTTTAGAACAACGGATTTCTATTGTCAGGCGATTTTCTTGAAAAGAAATAATCTCAATCGCATAAATCGTGACCGCTCGTGCTGGTCGCTCAATACTGATTCCCTGTCGTGCCAAACGATACAGCGGTTGCCCCTGATGTTTTAATGCAGAATACATTGGCGGTACTTGCTGAATTTCGCCTAAAAACTGCGGGATAATGGTTTGAATACGTGCCAAATCAAGCGTATCTATTGAACGCTCTTGTAAAATATCGCCTTCAGCATCGCCTGTCGTGGTGGTTTTACCCAAAGTACATTCCGCGCGATAGCTTTTATCCGCTTCTAATAAAAAGCTCGATAACTTTGTGGCCTCGCCTAAACAAATCGGTAATAACCCTGTGGCTAAATTATCTAAGCTTCCTGTATGTCCTGCTTTTTCTGCTTGGAATAAATGTTTAACCCGCTGTAACGCATGGTTAGAACTGATACCTAAAGGCTTATTTAACAAAATAATGCCATGTACAGGACGGCGGGGTCTGCGGGGTTTGCTCATGTTGCGGGCTTTATATCATGCTCATCATCTGTAGGACTGGTGTCATCCGCAGGTAAAACGGAATCAATAAGTTGGGACAATTGAATTGCATATTCAACAGACCCATCATGCAAAAAGTGCAATTTTGGTGTAACACGTGTTGTTAAACGTTGTGCTAATTCATGGCGTAAACCACTCGCTGCTTGGTTTAACAACGTCACAACTTCCGCAGGTTCGCGTTTATTTGCTAATAAACTGACATACACTTTTGCGGATTTTAAATCGGGAGATACATCAACACTTGCAACCGTAATCATGCCTAAACTCGCATCATTAATGTCACGGCGGATTATATCAGATAACTCGCGTTGGATAAGCTCGCCAACACGTTGATTACGCTTATATTCTTTTGGCATATTCTAACTATTTTAACTCTTGCGTCATGTTCTTAAAACTTTTAGGGATTGAACATTTACCCAATCATGTGATAACAGATTCATTTCCCAGAAAACAAAAACCCGTCAAGTTTATCACTCGACAGGTTCGTGATTCACTAACACAGAAAACACATTGCTGTATTCGTTGTCAGCCTAACAAAATTACAATTTCCGTTGAATCGTAACCTTGTCATAAACTTCAATCTGGTCGCCTTCTTTCAAATCATTGAAGTTTTTCACACCAATACCGCATTCCGTTCCTGCTTTCACTTCATTGACATCATCTTTAAAGCGACGGAGTGAGTCTAACTCGCCTTCAAAAACGACAACGTTATTTCGCAATACACGGATAGGACATTGGCGTTTAATAATACCTTCAGTGACTAAACACCCTGCAATTGTGCCAATTTTAGACACACGGAAGACTTGACGAGCCTCAGCCAGACCAATAATAACTTCTTTTACCTCAGGGGCTAACATACCACCTAAGGCTTTCTTCACTTCATCTATGGCTTCGTAAATCACACTGTAATAGTGTAAATCAACTTCTTCTTCGTTAATAATGCGTCGCGCTGTATTATCCGCACGGACATTAAAGCCGATAAGAATTGCATTTGATGCAATCGCCAAGTTCACGTCAGATTCAGTAATTGCCCCCACGCCACTGCCAATAATATTAACCTTCACCTCATCAGTAGAAAGTTTAATTAACGAATCTTGCAACGCTTCTAATGAACCACCGACATCGGTTTTAAGGACGATATTGAGGGTATTAACCTGTCCCGTTTGCATTTGCGAGAACATATTTTCAAGCTTCGCAGCTTGCTGACGGGCAAGTTTAACCTCGCGGAATTTTCCTTGACGGAAAAGGGCAATTTCACGGGCTTTACGCTCATCAGTAACGACAATCGCTTCATCCCCCGCGCTAGGTATTCCTGATAACCCTAAGACTTCTACAGGCATAGAAGGACCAGCAGAGTCGGTAGGTTTGCCATTTTCGTCAATCAAAGCGCGAACTTTACCAAACTCGTGCCCTGTTAAGAGGATATCGCCACGGCGTAATGTGCCATTTTGGACAAGAACCGTTGCAACAACACCGCGTCCTTTGTCTAAACGGGATTCAATCACCACACCACGCGCAGAGCCTTCCGTTACTGTCGTCAGTTCTAAGACTTCCGCTTGTAACAGAATAGCTTCAAGTAATCCATCGATACCTTCTCCTGTTTTTGCAGAAACATGGACAAACATGGTATCGCCACCCCATTCTTCGGTAACGACTTCATATCCAGACAATTCTTGCTTAACACGGTCAGGGTCTGCTTGGGGTTTGTCAATTTTGTTAATAGCGACAACAATTGGCACTTTCGCCGCTTTAGCATGTTGAACGGCTTCAATGGTTTGTGGCATCACACCATCATCTGCTGCAACCACAAGGACTACAATATCAGTCGCTTTTGCTCCCCGTGCGCGCATGGCGGTAAAAGCGGAGTGTCCCGGTGTGTCTAAAAAGCAAATTGTACCGCGTGGGGTATCTACATGATACGCGCCGATGTGCTGGGTAATCCCGCCTGCTTCCCCTGCTGCAACTTTAGCTACACGAATGTAGTCCAGTAAGGAGGTTTTCCCATGGTCAACGTGTCCCATGATGGTAACAACAGGTGCGCGAGTAGCACGGTGTCCTTCTTGCTGAGTTTGCATGACCTCTTCTTCAAGGGCATTTTCTTTCAGCAATTTGGGCACATGTCCCATTTCTTCCACTAAAACGGCGGCGGTTGCTTGGTCTAAAACTTGGTTAATAGTGACCATGCTGCCCATCTTTATCATAATTTTGATAACTTCGGCCGCTTTAATGGACATTTTTTGAGCTAAGTCAGCAACGGTAATGGTTTCAGGAATGCTGACATCGTGAACCATTGGGGTGGTAGGCTTATTAAACCCGTGTAAGGGTTGGTCAAACTTACCGCCTTTTTTCTGCTTTTTCCGATGCTTCCCACCAGTATCATCTTGTTGACGCTCGTGTTTTGTTGGGCGATCATCACGTTCGCGCCCACTGACAGGCGCTTTACCGTCGCGTCCTTTTTCTTTAGCAACCGCTTTACCGGGGCGAGCAACTTTCGCTTGTTTGCCCCCTTTACCTAAACGGTCTTCGTCCACTGCGAGGCTTAGAATTTCATCATCATCGCCTTCATCCACTACAACAGGTGTAGCAGGTGCCATTGGCTTACGTTTTACGTCGGGCTTTTTGGTTGCTTGTGCAGGCGGTTGTTGGGGGTTGCTACGTTGTTGCTGTGCTTGTTGTGGGCGGTTATTTGTGCGTTGCCCTTGGGGTTTATTATCTGAACGTGTGGGTCTTTCTGTTCTGGATGGCTCTGCGTTGTTTCTGACGGCGACTTGCGCATTGCTAGGCATTGCAGAGGTGGCTTGAGCGGTGACAGGATGAGACGTTGTCGCTTCGGCTTGTGCTTGCTTGCGTTGTGCTTCTTGTTGTCTTCGTTCTGCTTCAAGACGATTTTTTTCTTCACTTTCTTGTTGCAGACGGCGGGCTTCTTCTTCCTGACGACGAATTTCCGCTTCTACTTCGCGCTGGGCAGCTTCTAATTTATCTTTTTGGATAAATTGTGTGATTTTAACTTCTTCTTCACCTGTCGGACGTTTAACGTAGGTGCGTTTTTTGCGAACTTCTACGCTCACCGTTTTTGCGCGTCCGCCTTGTGTACTGGGTACACGGATTTCACTTACAGTTTTACGGGTAAGGGTGATTTTGTTAGGTTCACTGCTATTTCCCCCGCTACTGTTGGTCGCAACGGGTTTTTCAACATCTTTGCCGTGTAACTGGCGCAAATGGGTTAGCAGTTGCAATTTTTCACGGTCGTTAATATTGTCGTCGGCATTTTTCGCAGGTAATCCCGCTTCGCCTAATTGGTTTAATAGACGTTCTAGCGGAATTCCCACCACATCTGCAAATTGTTTTACTGTCACTTCAGCCATACTACTCTCAGTTACCGGGTTTAGTTATTCGTTGTGCTTGAATCGTTAGCCGTTGGTACACAAGCGGATGAACAGGTGAGTGTGAGGAATCACACTCATGTCGGGGTTTTCTTTGTTATAAAATGAGGAAGATGCAAGCCTTACGGTTGTTTGGATTAGTCTTGCATACTGCATATTGTGCAGATTGTATAATTCCTCAGCCATTAATTACCCTTGTTGTTTTTCCTGTTCGAACCAAGGCGCACGGGCTTGCATGATTAACGTGCTGGCACGGGCTTTGTCGAGTCCGCCGACGCTTATCAAGTCGTCAACCGATTGCTCGGCTAAATCATCCATACTGATAATGCCGTGACTGGCTAAACGTCGTGCAAGTTCGCTGTCCATGCCTTCCATATTGGAGAGGTCTTCTGCGGGTTGCGCGTCGCTTAAGGCTTCTTCTTCGGCGATAGCGTTGGTTACGAGCGCGTCTTTTGCCCGATTTCGCAGTTCTTTAACCATTTCTTCATCGAATTCTTCGATTTCTAGCATTTCGCTCAGGGGTACGTAGGCTACTTCTTCAAGACTTGAGAAGCCTTCTCGTACTAGTATGTCGGCGATTTCTCCTTCTATATCTAATTTTTGTACAAACATATCACGGAGGGCTTGTATCTCGGCTTCATTTTTTTGTTCAGCTTGAGATTCCGTCATGACATTTAGTGTCCAACCTGTCAGAAGACTAGCAAGTTTAACGTTTTGTCCCCCTTTGCCTATCGCTTGTGATAGTTGTTCTTCTTTAACTGCGACATCCATGCTGTGTGCGTCTTCATCAACAATAATGGATACAACTTCAGCAGGTGACATAGCATTAATTACGAATTGTGCAGGATTTTCATCCCACAGAATAATATCTATTTTTTCGCCACAAAGTTCGTTCATCACGGCTTGTACACGAGAACGGCGCATTCCAATACAAGCACCAACAGGATCAAGTCTTGCGTCTTTGCTGCGTACCGCAATTTTAGCACGTAAACCGGGGTCACGGGCGGCACTAATAATTTCAATGAGTCCTTCACCAATTTCAGGAACTTCTACAGTGAAGAGTGCTTTTAAAAATTCAGGCGATGTACGGTTTAAGAAGAGTTGGGGGCCTCGTTGTTCAAAACGGACGCTCTTGAGAAAACCTCTCAGTCGGTCATTGGTTCTGATAGCTTCACGCGGAATAATTTCTTCACGGGGTATCATTGCTTCTGTGTTGCCACCCACATCGACGATAATATTACCTTTTTCAATGCGTTTCACAATACCACTGACAATCTCACCTTGTCGACTGGCATAGGCATCGATAATTAGTGCGCGTTCTGCTTCTCGAATCTTTTGTACAATAACTTGTTTGGCGGTTTGCGCACCAATACGGTCAAAACCAACGGATTCTATTTGTTCTTCCCAGTAATCACCAACAGCAAGTGAGCTTTCTTTATTTTGTGCTTCTACTAGGCTAATTTGTTTTGCAAGTTGTTCAGGACGTTGGATATCACCTTCGACAACCAGCCAACGGCGAACTGTTTGGTAATCACCTGTTTGACGGTTAATGGTGACGCGCACGTCAATTTCGTTACTGTATCGTTTTTTTGTTGCACTGGCTAACGCACATTCTAATGCTTCAAAAATTGTATTTTTACTAACGCCCTTTTCGTTAGAAACGACATCAACGACAAGGAGTATTTCTTTATTCATAGCCATTCCCTCTATCCAGAAGACTTAATGTTTTGCAAAGTCGAGTTCTTCAGGCACTAGGCGTGCTTTGTCTATCTGTTCATAAGGCAGGCTGTACTCTGTCCCTTCTACTACCAACAAAATATGTTGGTCTTGTACACCTTGCAAAAGACCTGCAAAGTTTCGTCGTGTTCCTAGTGGTTTATTTAAACGAATATTCACTTGGCGACCAATAAAACGGCTAAATTGTTCGAGCATAAATAGTGGTCTGTCTAAACCGGGCGAGGATATTTCTAAGGTGTAATGACTTTTAATAGGGTCTTCAACATCTAATACACCACTGACTTGTCTGCTCACACGTTCACAATCGTCTAAGGTAATGCCCGTTGGGCTGTCAATATAGACACGTAGTAAAATACCGCGTAGCCCTTGTGAAAGACGATCTATACCAACCAATTCGTAGCCAAGTGCAGTAACTGTTGGTTCTAATAAGGATTGTAACTTCGTATCAAACATGATTCCACTTTAAACATCAGTTTTGCAGGTGATGTGTTTATTGACCCGTCTATAAAAATAAAAAATGGGCATATTGCCCACTCCTAAGTTTGCTCGTCATTTCACATTAGACAATTTTGTACAACAGATGCGTTGTTACAATTGCTTAAGCCTCATGCCTCGCCTCATTTCAATGCTAGGGATATACAAAGCCGTCGCCTTATTCAGCAAAAACCCCCTAAAAAGGGGGTTTCGGTTCAATGCGAAATTTTCTGCATAGTATAGATGACGTTATGCACACCTGCAACCACAACTCAACACTTGTTCGCTTGATTTTTTAGAAAAAATAGTTAGTTGGCTGTTAAGGTTAGCTTTAATTCATGATGCCAACGGCTTGATAAGGCATGTTATTAAATACTTCGATGGGTATTTGTTTTTCTTCAGCAAGATATTGAATTGGCACAAGGTCTGTTGCATTAGGCCATTTAACCAGAATTTTTTTGGGTGCATCGCGTAATAATACTCGAATTGTTTCACCAATGCTGGGATAAAGATAGTTACTATGTGCAATTTGTGCTTGACGCATGAAATGCTCCATAAAACTAGCATTATCTTGTTGCCGTTGGTTTTTTGCTTCCGTACTCACTGTTGCATAACTAATTGGATTTTTAGCCAATTTATAAACTTCGTTCATCACTTGTTCAATATACCAAAGCGATACATCTTGTTCCCTGTAATGCTGATAAAATTGACAGCCAAAGAAATCTTCTAAGCCTATGTAGCGACGGTGTAAAATAGTATGGCTGGTGAGTCCGCTTACGGTTGCATTGAGTAAAGCTGAAGGAATTACATAATCTTCTAAAGTCACTGCATTCACTGTGCTACTGCCCGAAACATTGGCAATAACCCAAAGTTTTGTGGGGATACAGGTATTAAAATGATGATTAAATAATGATACCCATTTATGCAGTTCGCGGGTTAAAATCCCTTTTCCTGTCCACGCATCAATAAAAGCAATATCACTTCCATTTGTTTCTTCTACTTCAAGAATATAACGCAACGCATTTTCATCTATTCCTTTTTCACGGAGCAAGGCTAATGAATAATGCGGAACAGTGCGTTGAAAAATGTCTTGTAATGTTCGTTTTAACAAAACACCTATCGGCGTACCCGCACGTGCTAAGGAAACCAAGGTTAATTTTTCTTTTGTTGTATGAAGTAAATACGCCAAACTAAGCACATGATAGGCTAATTTTTGTTTATTATGCTGAACCGTTTGAAAAAAAATATCTACATATTTTGCGCTAGGTAAAGGCTCTACAGTCAGTAATTCATGTAAACATCGCATACCTGATAAGTTTTGTCTATTATTATCAAATAAATTAACAGGTTCAACAGGAATCAGCTTAAATAATAAAGTTACATCAGTGGGAGGATAACTCCCAGAAAACGGGGTGTAATGAATCATATTTAGAAATGTGGTATCAAGTTGGCTGTTTTTAGAGAAATAAGTATCTAGCTAAAAATCAGCGGTGAAAACCGCGTGATTAGCAGCATCATTTACTGTACAAAGATTGTTTTTATAGAGAATGCAGAATTTACGCCACGTTAGGATATTTTCATGAATGATGTTTAAATATGGATATATTACAAGCACAACACGCCAGCATCACAGTTGCCCAATCACAACTCTTACAAGATATCACCCTGACTTTACACAGTGGACAACTCATTGCCCTTTTGGGGCTTAATGGGGCGGGCAAAACCACCTTGTTAAAGCTACTTGCAGGATTGTGGCAAGCCAATACAGGAAAAGTACTACTAAATAATGTAGAACTTAATCTTTTTCGCCGTCAGACCCTTGCAATACAGATTAGTTATGTTCCACAACAAACTCATTTTGAATTTGCATTTACCGTCTGGGATATTGTCATGATGGGGCGCAATCCCTATTTAGGACGGTTTCGCCCAGAAACGGTTAAGGATAAACAAGCTGTAACGCGAGCATTAGAGCGAACAGATATTACACATCTAGCTCAACGCTGGTTTCACGAACTTTCGGGTGGGGAAAAACAGCGCGTCATTATCGCCCGTAGTCTTGCAACACAAGCAAATATTATTTTGCTAGATGAACCTATCGCAAGCCTTGATATTGCCCATGCCCTAGCAATTTTGCAACTTTGTCGTCAATTAGCCGATGAGGGACATTTGATATTGTTATCCTTACACGATATTAACGCGGCTTTACGCTATGCCGACCAAGTGATACTGCTTCATGCAGGACAATTAAAAGCCATCGGTACACCGCAACAGGTTTTAACCACACAAGCCTTACAAACCCATTTTCACCTTCTCGGCGAACCATTATCCACCCATTGCGGCCAATCTTTGTTTTATTTTGAACATTGCTTACCCGCTACAAAATAGCTTGATACGCTTAAAACAACAAAGGGTAAACGCAAGTATTCTCCAATTTAAAAAATTCTCCTCATGAAAAAGGGGTATTTAACCGCTTTTCAGGAAATCCCCCTCAACAAGGATGGTTCTCTAACTACACTAATTATAAAGGTTTTTATTAAAAAGAATCGTATTTATTTAACATGCCTAAAACTTTATTATTCAGAATGACACTGAAAAACTTATAATAACGTGTTGAACATCCCGTTTTAATGGATTTATCCATACTGTTTAATATAAATGAAACTCCATACAAGGTAGGTTCTGAGGTGCATGAGTGAACATTCTTTCTCTCAATTTCGTTTTAATTATTCCTCTTATTGGCATGTTATTACTCGCAATAATGGGACATATTCGAGGTGCAGGATGGCTTAATATTCTGGTCTCTGCCGCCAACTTTCTCGCTTCGCTATGGCTGGGCGCAGATGTTTTAAAATTTGGCGGCTTAGTGACACAAAACCAGTTTTTTTTCGTCGATGCCTTTAACATCTATCTTGTCGCGCTCACTACCTTTATTGGTATGAATACCGCCATTTTTTCCCGTCCTTACATGCGTTACGAAGTCAATAAAGGGCGAATTACACCGCTACGTATGCGCCTGTATCATACTATGTATCAAGCCTTTATTTTTGCAATGTTACTTGCGCTCACAACCAATAATTTAGGTTTACTCTGGGTTGCAATGGAAGCGGCAACCTTATCAACGGTTTTACTCGTTAGCCTTTACCGCACCCCAGAATCTATTGAAGCCGCTTGGAAATATTTTATTTTATGTGGTGTAGGAATCGCACAAGCCCTGTTTGGCACCATGCTACTCTATTTTGCCGCAGAAAAAGTGATTGCAAATCATCATGACGCACTTTCATGGACCGTGTTACAAGGCTATTCATCGCAACTAGAACCAACCGTTTTAAGCATTGCTTTCGTCTTTCTACTGGTGGGATATGGAACTAAAGTCGGACTTGTTCCACTACATAACTGGCTACCCGATGCCCATTCTGAAGGGCCAACTCCAATGTCAGCCGTTTTATCGGGCCTACTCCTTAACGTTGCGCTCTATGCACTGGTGCGTGTAAAAATACTCGTAGATGGTTCTTTACAAAACCAAATGGCAAGCCATTTAATGATGGGATTTGGTCTGCTATCTTTTCTCGTCGCCGCTTTTTTCCTACACCGACAACGCGATATAAAACGCCTATACAGCTATTCATCCATAGAACACATGGGATTGATGACCTTTGCTTTCGGGTTAGGCACTCCTTTGGCTACGTTTGGCGCGTTGCTGCACATGACCGTTCACGCACTGACTAAATCCGCTATTTTTATCACTGTTGGACATGCCTCTCATGTTGCAGGCACACAAAAAATAGATAAAATTCGAGGACTTATGCGGACACAACCCAGCATTGCATGGGGATTATTACTTGGCACTGCAGCCATTGCAGGTTTTCCCCCTTTTGGAGTGTTTGTGAGCGAATTTCTTCTTATTACGGCAACCATGAAAAGTTATCCTTGGTTGACTCCCTTACTCTTACTCGGATTAGGAATTGCTTTTGCGGGTTTATTCAAACATGTTCAACCCATGATTTATGGCGAAGCCCCTGCGGGACAAGTTGCTGTTCGTGCAAACATGCTTCCTGTCATGATACAACTCGGGTTAGTGCTGTGGTTAGGCTTATCTATTCCCTACTTTCTTGCGCAATGGTTTGAACAAACCATCGTCCTCATTACAGGTCAACCCCTGTGGAGTTTTTTATAAAGATAAAGACGTTAAGGATGATAGAACGTTCAATATCAACAAATTTTTTGCAAAAATAGCAATAAAACAGATAATACCGCTCGAAACCCAAAAAAAAACCTACAACGGGCTAACCCATGTAGGTTTTTATAACTTAAGGACTTATCCTAGTTTTTTACCAAAGAAGGATAAGCGTCGGCATTATCCTTAATTGTTTTTTCAGTTAAATCAACGAACTGATTTTTAATATCCAACATCAATTCAACAGTAACACGATAATTGCTCAACAACCGTTTGCTAAAATCCTCAACCAAACCAGATTGTGAGGAAACCACCGCTTGTATATCTTTCGCATCACTTAAAGATTTTAACTGTTTACTACCAACTTCCGTGTAAATACCAAGCAATTCAATTTGCTGTTGTGTTAAATGAACAATCAAATCATTATTAATTGCGGCGAATTTTTGTGCAGTTGCAAAAGCCTTATTGCTCAGTTCAGACCACTTCTGGATTTGTTCTTGCATTTGAATCACCTCGTATGAGCGAGAAGTTGAAAAGGGTTTGTCCTTTGAAATTACTTCACTAACTTAATTGCAGGATTAAGTTCTACCACTTCTTTTGTACTTTTTTCCGCAAGAGAAACTAATTGACCTTTAACACCCACCATCATTTCCATTGTAGAACGAAAATTTTCTAATACTTTCCGATTAAACTCTTCAAACGTGCGAGATTGCGCACTTAACACATCCTGAAAATCCTTCGCTTTGCTAACGGCTTCCATATACTTCGTACCACTTTCAACATAAATCCCTACTAAACTCATCTGCTGTTGGGCCAAACTCATAAATAAATTACGATTAATATCAGCAAATTGTTGAAAAGAAGCCATTGCACCTTTATTTAAATCTGACCATTGTTGCAGTTGTTCTGACATAATAAATTCCTTGTAGTATTCGGATAAAATTAATATTTCAGTTGTTTTGAAGGAGCAGGACGCTTTCTTGCGGGTGATTTAGCGGCATTGCTAATTTTCTTTGGAGGCGTTGTTGCCTCAACAGTGGTTACTGCCGCTAATACTTCTTCAGCAGGCGCGATGATATCCTCGACAACTGCGATGGGTTCTTCTAAGACAACCGACACAGGTTCAATAACTGGTGTTGCTTGAATCGTTTCCGTCATAACGGCTGCTGCCTGTTGAACAGTCTCAGTTGTTTGTGCTGCAATTTCGTCTGCAACAACAAGCACTTCTTTGATTTTTTCTTCGGCTAATGCACTAGATTGCTTATAGTTTTGTTCGGCTAATTGACTAAAATCCGATTGTAAATCCACAATCATTTTTAAAATAGATTGATAATGTCCTAAAAGACTTTGATTGACTTCCTTTAACACGCCTAATTGTGCTGTAAAAACATTTGAAAAATCTTTCACTTCACTAAAAGCACGCAGTTGTTTAACACCACTCTCCATGTATAGTCCAACCATATCGAGTTGTTTCTGCGTTAAGTTTTTTAAAAACGCATTTTGCAAATCAGCAAATTGTTGTGCTGAGGCAAACGCATTTTTGTTAAGTTCAGACCAGTTTTTGAACTGAGTTTGCATGGATAAAAAAACCTCATTAAATAGCATGTAACCAAATTTTGGTATAAATTCTTATGTCATAATTCACTATCGCGCCATTCACACACAATAATTATCACCGTTATTTATGACATAACAATTTACATCAATAAAAAACACCCACTACATCGTGTTAATAAACCATTTGAAATAACTAGACTAATTCTTAATTGTGCAATGCAACAATACCTTGTATTGAACAATAATAAATCAAGCCCGACTTGTCAAGTTTTTTTTCCTTGTAATCAGGTTATCTATCCTCACATCGTGCAATAACCAGATAACAAACGAGGGGATTAACCACATGAACATGGAAAAATTAACGACCCGCTTTCAACAAGCCTTATCACAAGCCCAAAGCCTCGCACTTGGACGCAACCACCGCTTTATTGAACCTGCACATGTTTTACTCGCCTTATTAGACCAAAGCGATAGCAGCGTCAGCTATTTATTAATGCGGGTTGGTGCGAATATCAATCAGCTACGTTCTGGATTAACAGAAATCCTCGACCGCTTGTCCACCGTTAGCGGACATGAGGGCGAAATTCATATTTCTAATGACACTAATCGCTTATTAAACTTAACGGACAAACTTGCGCAAAAACGACGTGACCAATTTATTTCTAGCGAACTATTTTTACTCGCCGCGCTTGATGAACAAGGCACAATCGGGGAATTATTAAGGAAAACAGGGGTTGATAAAACCCTACTAGAAAAAGCCATTGAACAAATGCGTGGTGGAGAGCAGGTTAATGACCCTAATGCAGAAGAACAACGCCAAGCCTTAGAAAAATATACAATAGATTTAACCCAACGCGCTATTCAAGGAAAACTAGACCCTGTTATCGGACGTGATGATGAAATCCGTCGTACTATCCAAGTATTACAACGACGGACTAAAAATAATCCTGTTTTAATTGGTGAGCCGGGTGTCGGGAAAACGGCGATTGTTGAAGGCTTAGCACAACGGATTATTAATGGTGAAGTCCCTGAAGGGTTAAAAGGTAAACGGGTTTTATCGTTAGACATGGGTGCATTAATCGCGGGAGCAAAATTTCGCGGCGAATTTGAAGAACGTTTAAAAGCCGTTTTAAGCGATTTAGCCAAGCAAGAAGGACAAGTTATTCTCTTTATAGATGAATTACATACAATGGTTGGCGCAGGCAAAGCCGAAGGCTCTATGGATGCAGGCAATATGTTAAAACCTGCTTTAGCACGGGGCGAATTGCATTGTGTGGGTGCGACAACTTTAGACGAGTATCGCAAATATATCGAGAAAGATGCGGCGTTAGAACGGCGTTTCCAAAAAGTCTTAGTTGATGAACCCAATGTTGAGGACACCATCGCCATTTTGCGGGGTTTAAAAGAACGTTACGAAGTGCATCACGGCGTTGATATTACCGACCCCGCCATTGTCGCGGCAGCAACCTTATCACATCGTTACATTACTGACCGTCAATTACCTGATAAAGCGATTGATTTAATTGATGAAGCGGCAAGTCGAATTCGCATGGAAATTGATTCCAAGCCCGAGCGAATGGATAAATTAGATAGACGACTGATTCAGTTAAAAATTGAGCGCGAAGCGATGAAAAAAGAGAGTGATGAGGCTTCGAAAAAACGCTTAGAAAAACTCAACGAAGATATTCAACGGGCTGAACGTGAATTGTCTGATTTAAATGAAGTGTGGAACAGTGAAAAAGCCGCTGTTCAAGGCTCACAACACATTAAAGAAGAGTTAGAACAAACGAAACTTGCCCTTGAAACCGCTCGCCGCGCGGGAGATTTAGCCCGCATGTCAGAACTGCAATATGGACGCATTCCTGAGCTGGAAAAACGCTTATCTGATGCAGGCAAGGTTGAAACACAGGAAATGCAGTTGCTACGCAACAAAGTGACCGATGAAGAAATTGCCGAAGTGGTGTCTAAATGGACGGGGATTCCTGTCAACAAAATGCTGGAAGGGGAACGCGATAAACTGTTACGTATGGAAGACGCTTTACACAAGCGCGTTGTCGGACAAACTGAAGCCGTAAAACTGGTTTCTAATGCGATTCGTCGTTCTCGTGCAGGACTTGCAGACCCTAATCGCCCTAACGGTTCATTTTTATTCTTAGGGCCAACAGGCGTTGGGAAAACTGAGCTTTGCAAAGCCTTAGCAGGGTTTTTGTTTGATACCGAAGAGGCCATGATTCGTATTGATATGTCTGAATTTATGGAAAAACATACCGTTGCTCGCTTAATTGGCGCACCGCCCGGCTATGTTGGTTATGAAGAAGGGGGCTATTTAACGGAAGCCGTTAGACGCAAACCGTATTCCGTGATTTTATTGGATGAAGTGGAAAAGGCACACCCTGAAGTGTTTAACGTTTTACTGCAAGTTTTAGATGATGGACGCTTGACCGATGGACAAGGTCGCACGGTGGATTTTCGTAATACGGTTATTGTGATGACTTCTAATTTAGGCTCACAAATTATTCAGGAAATGGCGGGTGAGGATAATTATGAAGCCATGAAAGCCGCTGTTATGGAAATTGTTAGTCAACAATTCCGCCCTGAATTTATTAATCGTATCGATGATGTGGTGGTATTCCATCCGCTGGGAAGAACGCAAATCCGCTCTATTGCAGGCATTCAAATTGGCTTACTGCGTAAACGCTTAAATGCAATGGATATTGATTTAGACATCAGCGATGCCGCATTAGATTTACTCGGCGAAGTGGGTTTTGACCCTGTATATGGTGCAAGACCTTTAAAACGGGCGATTCAAAACGCGCTTGAAAATCCGTTAGCCCAAGCAATTTTACAAGGTAAATTTGTGGCGGATGATACAGTGATGGTGGCGGTGGTTGATAACGTGTTGCAATTTACTCGTGCATCACGGTTGGTTGCATAACCGCGCTCAAACGGCTATCTGCAATCAATTAAGTTTGTGACCACAGGATAAAAACGGATAACATCGTTTGCGGTGGTATCCGTTGCCTTTACAAGTGGTTTGCTATATTGCCTTAAAATCTGTCTTGCTAGCATTACAAAGTGGACAAAACCAATCTGTTGGCACGTCTTCCCAAAGTGTTCCCGCAGGAATCCCCGCATCAGGTAACCCTTTCTGTTCTGCATAGAGAAAACCACACATTTTGCAACGATAGGTTTTATAATTACTTTCTGTCATCGGTGCGGGTGCTGCAACCGGTTGGCAATATTGCTGCGTTGTTGATGCTTCTACCGCGACACCCCATTGTAATTCCTCATCTTGGTTATACCGTTTACCCAATTGCCACGCAATCTGTGCGCGCGCGGTTTCTACCCCCAGATAAAAAGCATGTGAGCCATCTGTTGTTACATTCAACTGCGGAAATAAATCAAATGGGTTTTGAGCGGTATGCAGTCCGTCGCGGTTATAAATATGAATTCCTTGTTCACTGATTTGAATGCGAAAACTGGGGTCACGCACTGCTTGGGCTAATTGGGTGATTTCTTCCAAACTATCAGGGAAAGGTTTTTTTTCATGTAGGCTTACCAGCCCACGATGAACCCCTTTAGGAAGGCTTTGATGTGTTTTTGCGAAATACATTAAACGTCGTGCAAAATCGGCTTCACGAATCGCACGGCGGGCGTGTTGGCTCACTTCGGTTGCTAAGACCGCATTGATGTTCAATTCATTGATAATTCCCATTAATAAGGCATTCATTCCTGCTGTGTCTGCATCGGTTAATTCGGTAATATTGCCTATACCCATCATGATGGGAACATCGGGTAACTTGCGCCGTAGGCTGTGATAACGGACTAAAGAATCGGTAAATCCAAAAGGAATAGGGTCTAAAATGGGGTCAACAAAAAAAGCCCGTTGTCGTTGTTGCATACTGGCAATAGCACGATACAGCGAGTCCATATCGTCGGGTTGTTCGGGAATTAGAACGGGTGTTGCCGCGACTTCATCGGCAATCCATAGGGTGCTTTCTTTCAAACTCAGGAGATAATCCGCGCCCGCCTTACCTGCACGAAGTAATTCCTCTGTCTGCATAGAGTCGACGCTGACTTTAAAGCCTTGAGCATGTAATGCTTCAATGCAGTCTGTTAAATGGGGAAATGGTGTATCGGGTAAACAGCCTAAATCAATGACATTTGCCCCCATTTGTCGGTAATAATCTGCCCGTTTTAGCACCGCATCAATACTGCGTTGTGAGGCATCAACAATTTCGGCAAAAATCAAAACATCATATTGACTTAAATCAGGTTTAACCCGTCCTTTACCAAAAAACTCGGGCAAGTCTTTTAAATCATCTGTTCCCCGTTCTATGGGAATACCTAAATCTTGACTTAATAGGCTTAAATCACCCCGACAGCGACCGGGAACAATAATACGGGTTGCCTGTTTGGTATCCGTTAAGCGGCGTTTTATCATTTCAGCGGTCATTAAACCCGCAACGCTAATACCTAGTTGATGTACTTCGTAAGTAAACGGGAGAGGTTCTATTGCGGTTAATACTCGACGCAAGTTTGCTTCAGCAAGTTTCCCTGTTAAAAATAAAATATGTTCTGCCATCCTGTTATGTTGGGTAACGATTCCCCGCTCCTTTGATAAGTTTTTTTATTAGACTGCTTACAAAAGCATTTATTATAGCGTGTGTTAGCGTTACATATAGTAACCGTATTTTAAAAAGGGAATAAGAAATGACCTATTCAACAGATTTCCGTAAAAAAGTATTGCTCGTTACCAAGTTTCACTTGGTAATGCCTATTCGCCAAGCTCTGCTTGGCGGGTACTTGCTTGAACGCTCCACGCTTAAGTCCGCTTGTACTCGGCAAGCGGAGCTTGGTAACGAGCAAATTGTTCTATTGATAAGCTCTTTTTACGGATATTCTATTTAATCTTTTTATAGTACTGTCGCTATAATGCACCCTACACGGATAACGCTTTTAGTCTTATTATTTTTGATTCTCATCATTATATAGACAAAAAAACCCAGCCAGTTTTTAAAACTGGCTGGGTCTTAATGAACGGGATAAGGACTTAAATTAAAATAAATCGTTATATCGTTTTAAACGGCAACGCTTAAAGGTTTTCTAATAGAAGGTGCATCAATGCCTATTTCAGCGAGTAAATCTTTAACTTCTGCATTGATAACTTCAAACCCTAATTTTTTACAGAAACGAATTTCTTTATCATTTGCATCAGGAATGACTGCCCAGCCCGCAGGTTTAGCCGCGTCGTAAATGATGTCGGATAAAATCATCCGTTCCGTATCACGATTTAATGGTAAACCAAGCAATAGATATTGTTTGTTACGGCGATATTGTTTCAAATAGGCAGGCATTCCAAAGCCTCCCATTAATTCAGTAATATAATCAACGTAATCTGCATCTGAGGCGATGAAGTTCGCGGCGGGGCGAGGTGTTCCTAGGGGTTTGAAGAGAACGGGTAAGCTGGTATCTACCGCTTCTAATGTTGTTTCTTTATAGCTAGAACCTTCAGCACCATCAAAATGATAGAGGTGAAAACGGTAGTCTGTGCCACCAAGCCGCGCAGTACCAACGACAAGAGTATGGGGACGACTGGCATAGGCATCTTGTAAATGTGTATCACGGTTCGTATCAATCAAATAGGGCAGGTTTAAACTAGCTAACCATGTGTGTAATGGAGCAGGTGTCCATTGGGTTTCGCCATAAAGTTTGGTTAAGAATTTGTTGACGTAAGAGCGTCCTTTTTTTAATTCTTGGTTCATGGCAGCACGTGGGAATTCATACATTAACTTGGGTGCCATCGGTTGCCCGTTATTCATTGCCAAAATTAAGCTATTGCTATCAGCGGGGATGGGTTCGCCTGTTAATTTGTTGGTAGAACCAACTAGGGCGTGCGCCCCTAAATAAGGGATAACGCTACCGTTTTGTAAGCCTGTAATAATATCTTTAAACATGGAAACACTCCTAAAAATTTACAATGGCTGACTGGTGTGAGTAAGCAATACACGGTCAGGCGGGTTATTCTTCGCTACCAAAACATTTTTGATAATCGGCACAGACTTCACAGGAGGGGGCGCGACAAATATAAATCCCTTCTTGCAGACAAAGCTGTTTGTAGAAAAATTTTTTCCATTTCATATCGCGGTCGTTCTTTGCCGCTAAGCTTGGAAAATTATGTTTCATGAGGGTGGTTAAATCTTTGCGCGACCATAACCCCAAATCTTGCCATAGATGGTCACTCCCCATACAGCCTGTAATTAGGATGTCGGCTAGGCATTGTTTATCATGGGTGATTGTGTCGCAGTGGGAAAAAAATAGGGTACGTAATTCGTCACATTCGGGTAAACGTAATACATCTATCGTGTCAGATGGTAATAGACGTTGCGGAAAAATATAATGAGGGAAATGGTTGTTAAGTAAGTTATTCCATGATGTTTCACTGAGACCAAAACGGGTAGGCATATTGCCTTGTCCTACTAACCAACTGGCAATCATGCAAGCAAGAAGATGATTATTCGGCGTATTGTGCGCGTGTGCCATTAGGGTTGCATAATGAACATCACGGGAAGCTGTTTGAGTAATCGATGCGTGTACCACTTCTGTGTGCATGATGTTATCCTCTTAATTCTATATCAATTCTCGTTTCTGTATGGTTTACCAATGCAGAAACGAGATACAACTGGCTTAGTACTCGACTAAAATATCTTCATCCCGCACAATAAATTGGCAAGCTAAACGCCATTGTGGGGGGATATCAGAGACTCCCGCTTTTTCTATATCTTCAGCGGTTAATTTACCAACTTGTTTTAATACCAGCTTTTCTTTGTCAGTTAAGAAACTGCTCATGCGTCCTTTTTCATCAAGGCTTGTTACCTTGATAACGCAAGTACCACATTCACCATCACCACAGTTAAATTCTATTGGAACTTTGTATTCACGGGCAATGGATAAAATGGTTTCTGTGTGGCTACCTGCGACGGCATAAACGGTTTTATCCCGATAGCTGGGGTTGCTAAATGTAATATTAGCCATAATTCTTCACTCCTAACTTTAAAATCAACACTATTAAGCGGGTTTAACGGTGACAGAACCACCTAGAACTTGTGCTTGGCACGCTAAACGACTGTGTCTGCCTACGTTATGTTCACGCAGAATACGTTCTTCTAATACCGTTGGTTGAGATAAATTATCCCAGCCATCTACTACCACCATAATACAGGTACCACAATCACCTTCACGGCAACCGTAAACCAAGCCTGCACCAATCTTTTCAGATACTTCAATGACACGTGTACCTGCTGCAACTGTGACAGTTTTGCCGATATCCGCAAAGGTGAGTTCTGCTTTTGCCATAAAATCCTCTTTTTACAAGTGTTGTTAATAAAAATCCAACTAATGCCGACCTAATCCAGTCCATTCATTAAGTTGGTGCTACTGTGACATCGCCGAGAATTTGTGCTTGGCAAGCCAAACGAAAATTCTTACCAGCCATGTTTTCCTTCAAAATCTTATCTTCGAGCATAGATGGTGCAGATAAGTTTTCCATACCTTTGATTACGTGCATTAAACAAGTGCCACAATCACCTTCACGACAGCCATACATAATGCCTGAACCAACGCGTTCAGAAATGTCAATCACCCGCACGCCCGCAGGGACGTTGACGGTAATACCAATATCTTCAAATGTTAATTTTGCCTTCATAGTGCATACCCGTTACAGTAAATCTGCCATATCAATTTCTTTTGGCTGGTATTTGCCGACCATCACTTCTGCTATTTGTTGTCCTAGTTGAAAACAGTCTTCCAACTCTTCCGTCGTAGGGCGTAATTTAACGCGTAGTCCTTTGATAGGAACACGGAATTTTAGCCCTCTAATCCGGTCTTCTAACATGGTGACAGCCTCGCCAGACCAGCCATAAGAGCCAAACACTGCGCCTACTTTGCCCTGTAGGTTGATGACGGTTAGCGAGGAAAGCAAATCCCACATGGGTTTAGTGGCATCTCCGTTGATGGTGGGTGAGCCGAGAATAACACCATCAGCTTCTTCAATTAAATCAACGAATGGCTCAACTTCTCCCCCTTCTAAATCAAAAATGGAAACACGCACTC
This sequence comes from Beggiatoa leptomitoformis, assembly GCF_001305575.3. NCBI lineage: Bacteria > Pseudomonadati > Pseudomonadota > Gammaproteobacteria > Thiotrichales > Thiotrichaceae > Beggiatoa > Beggiatoa leptomitoformis. Next base: position 3,856,170 of record NZ_CP012373.2, on the reverse strand, counting down.
CTTCAACCGCGCTTGCCCCGCTATACACAGCCTCTGCCATTTTAGCGGTATTACCATAAGAACTGATATAAAAAACCAGCAGGGTTTTGTCTTTTGTATCTTTTTGTAAGCGCGGGTTAGCTAATTCACGAAACCGTTTAACATAATTTTGGGGGTTATCCCGCAAAACGGGGCCATGTGTGGGGGCAAGAATTTTAAGCGGTAGGGGTTCTATCAGGGCTAGCGCGTTGAGAACATGCGTTTTAAACGGACGCATGATATGCGCATAGTAATACTCAAATGAAAAGCGGAAATCTCCAACTAAATCATTAAATAATCTTGGGTCACAGAAATGGCAACCAAATGCATCGCCTGAAAAAAGAATTTGTTCTTCTTCTAGGTAAGTGCATTGTGTATCTGGCCAATGTAAATAAGGAGTATGCAAAAAACGGAGGGTTAAATCGCCTAAACTAACGGTGTGATTCGTATTAACAGGCGTGAAACACAGTTCCCCATCCCCTTTTAATACGGCCTTCAACATGGTTTGTGCTTTATAAGAGATGTACAAACGGGCTTGAGGGGCACGTTTGAGTAACTCAGGCAATGCACCACTGTGGTCTGGCTCTAAGTGATTTAAAACAATAACGGTAATTTCATCATAACGGGCAACCGATTCTAAACGCGCAAAAAACTCATCAGCATAATTTTCTTTAACTGTATCGATAACCGCGACCCCTTCGCTCCCTCGGACTAAATAGGCGTTATAGGTCGTACCATTTGCAGTTTTTAAAATAATATCAAACGTTCTTAAGGTAGGGTCTAATGCCCCTATCCAAAAAACACGCTCCGATAGTGGATAAGCTGTACGGGTTTGCGCGACATTGACGCTACTATTTGGCAAAGTAGTTGCTAACACATTCATAATCTAAACTCGTGTCGAGCGCGACTGGGTGCGACACTGTCGCACCCAAGAAAGTAGGCAATTTAACAGACTTATTAATAGGTGGATAAGCGTTTACCCACCTGATTTAAGGTTCTGCACAGGGATTATGCGTGTGTTGGCGTGGACAGGATTCTAGGTCTGTTCCAGTTTCCACAGGCGTTAATCCAATCCATTGGGCTACCATTTCGGGGTCAAAGCCTATACGGCGGTCATCGCCTACTTGCATTAAAGGACGACGCAATAACAACGGTTCAGCAAGAATTAGTTGTAAAGCCTCTTCTGCCGTGACTGCCTCAGGGTTGACTTCACCAGATTTAACACGAGGAGCAGCGCGATTAAACCAGTCTGTAACAGGATAAGGCTTTAAAAAAGCAAGCAGTTTTTCAATTGTCCATGTTTCAGTGAGTAGGTTTTTCGCAAGCACATGATGCCCTGCCTCAGCCAACAAATTCTTTTGCTTGGTGTTATTGCCACACCCCGGTTTTTCGTAAAAAACGATTTCCGCCATAATCTTAGTGCGCCCGTAACTCAGCCATTGCCGCTTGCATTTTTTCAGGCGGAATACCTGTCAATGAACCGGGGGGATTACAGGGAATGCCTGCACTGGTTAGAATTGCACCTTCGATAGGACAGATACTGGCACATTGCGGGTCGCTAAAATCGCCATCGCATTCGGTGCATTTTTTCGTGTCGATTAAAAAATGGGGCTTTGCTTCAAAAATAGCTTTGCTAGGACAGACAGGTTCACACGCCCAGCAGTTTACGCATGAATCAATGATTTTAAGTGCCATGATTAGCGTTCCTTATCAATAATGTATCTTAGTCAATAGCGGGTTTATCAACGTCTTTAATAGGCGAGTGAGGATTCTTGTCCTAACTTACCTGTCATTAACATAGTTTGATAAACCGACCGTAAAGCGTCTTCAACGCGCTCTAATGGATGTTTGTTATTTGCTTGAATTTTTGCACTTTCTAATGCAACGCGGGCTTTATGACCAATAGCAGTACATAAAACAACTTCGCATCCCTCTAGTGCATTGATAACTTCGTCAACCGCTTGTTCTTCATTTGTACAATTTTCGCAGGACTTGACACAACACCGCCCAACGAATTTGACTTCATGACAAGTTGTTTCATAAATTAAAAAGGCTTGGCTTTGTTCAAATTGCTGATTAATCAGCTCGCCATGGCTTGCAACCGCCATTAAAACAGAACGATAGGGCTGTTTATTCCGCAAACAATAAAGGGGAATAAACTGTTCTCGTTTCGCCTCGCTTAATGTTTGATAGCAAGGTTTACAAGTTTCAGTTGCAAATGAACGGTCACAACTTTTAACTTTTGGCATGTTCATCAGCGTAACTCCATTATCTCTATTGTAAGGGACTGTCAGCACAGCCCCTAAACCCATATCTAGGCAATCGCTTGACGATTTACCGTTTCTGCAACGTCGTCTAATTTGCCGTTTTCAATCATTTCTTGATAAACCGCCATCAAGGCTTCTTCAATGGCTTCCATCGCATGTTCGCCATTGGGTTGAATCCCCGCCGTTTCTAACATAGACCAAGGTTCATAACCAATTTTTGAACATAGTACGACTTCACAACCATCTAAGGCACGAATCGTTTTTTGTAACGTGGTTTCGGCTTCGCCACAAGTATCATCGCCACTGCAATATAAATCGGTTTTGGCGTGTCCTACCATTTTTGCGCCACTTTCGGTTACTTCATAGCGTAAAAATTCCTTAGCGTGTCCAAAGTGTTGGTTAATCAAACCACCGCCTTGTGTTGCAACAGCCATAAGGACAGGACGATAAGTTTTGCGGGGTTTGCCACCTAAACCTTCTAATTGAATCAATTGTGGTTTGTTTTGCTTGGCTTTTTTCTCGGCTAACTCAGCTTCAATTTTGGCATGAACCTCAGCACGCATAATCATTGCTTCGGGATAATTGATTTCCATTTCTTCAATTTTATCAACAGAAAACTCAGAGCCTCTGTCTTCACCCAATAAGCCTACAGCATCTGCACGACATTGACGGCAATGGCGCATCATGTTCATGTCGCCTTCGCATTGGTCTTGTAATTCTTTTAATTCTGAAGGTTCAGGGCCACGTTGTCCCATCACACCGTAGAATGTGCCGTGTTCAGCTTCGGCAATGAGGGGCATCACATTATGTAAAAACGCGCCTTTGGCTTTCACTACCTTGCTAACTTCGGCTAAATGTTTGTCATTAACACCGGGAATCATCACAGAATTAACTTTGACCAAAATGCCCCGTGCGGTGAGCATTTCTAAGCCTTTCTGTTGTTGTTCAATCAGAATTTCCGCGCCTTTGATACCTTTAATACGGCGATTTTTCCAGAAAATCCAAGGATAAATTTTCGCCCCAATTTCAGGGTCAACACAGTTAATGGTGATTGTGACATGGTCAATATTGTGTTTTGCCAACTCATCAACTGATTCGGGTAAAGCTAAACCGTTGGTGGACACACACAGCTTAATATCAGGGGCTTGCTCTGATAAAGCGCGGAAAGTTGCAAAGGTCTTTTCAGGATTTGCCAATGGGTCACCGGGTCCTGCAATGCCTAATACGGTCATTTGAGGAATGGTTGCCGCAACGGCTAGTGTCTTTTTAATCGCTTGGTCTGGCGTTAGTAATTCGGAAACAACGCCAGGACGAGATTCGTTAGCGCAATCATATTTACGATTGCAGTAATGGCATTGAATATTACAGGCAGGCGCGACGGCAACGTGCATACGTGCGTAGTAGTGATGCGCTTCTTCTGAATAGCAGGGGTGATTGTGAACTTTTTCGCGGATATTTTCTGGCAGATGACCTAATTGGTCATCGGTACTCCCACAGGAGCTTGAAGAACATCCGCCTTTTGCCACAGGCTCCTGCCCTAACACGGTTAATTCCATCATCGCACTATCCTCTTTAACAGTTTTAGGCATTGTGTCTGGTTTCGTAAACTGGGTTAAGGCAAACACCATGCCTAAAATCTATCATAATGATTTTATTAACTATAAACTTGCGCTAAATGGCTATTTGTAGTAAATGCGACAGCCATTACAGTATGGTTTGTGATTAAGGCTACATGGTGAAAAACATTAGTTATTTTGTGGGAATAGTAGGATATTGTCCAGCATTCATTTGTTTCACTACGTGCTTATATACATAAGTTTTAATTTACTTTTAATCACCTAGTGATTTAAGTAATTTGCTAATGTCAGCTAAGATTACACACTATATTTTCAACTCTTCATTTAACACCTTGAATCATGAATCAAACTTATAATCCTATCACATCACCTTTAGAATTACCCGTTCAAACACTGAAAATTCAATGTGTTGCTCAACAACCTTTGCGATGGGTACATCAGGAGGGAAGTACGCCTAGCACAACTTTGGCAGGCGGTTTTGGGCGGGCAGTATGGCAATTGTGTGCGTTAGGTGAGTCTGCTTGTGAAATAAACGCAAAAGGTGAGCCTGTTTGTCAACAGCCTGAGCCGTGTTTAGTTCATTGTTTATACAAACCTTACTCTATGGTACATCGTCGTGATTTTGCGCGACCTGTGTTTTTATTTTCGCCTACTTTTGAACAGCAAGATAAAGATGGTGCTTGTAGACTGTCGGGGTTGCAGCCTTACGCGCCAATGCAGGCGATTGAAACTTGAACTGCGCGCTACTTGCGTACATTTCACTCAAAATAAAAACCCCGCATAATGCGGGTTATTAAAAAACAAAATAAACTATTCTTTATAATCGTTTTATTTGCACATCTGTCTCTTCTATCCTAACCACGTCTTTACTAGCAGAAAAAGCTGTCGCCACGATGGTTTTAATTTTCCCCTCAACATATTCACCGCAAGAATTATTCAAGTCAACCGTCCGATTTATCGCCTTTAATACGGCTTCAGATGTATCTCGGTTTATGGCTTGTTGCGCACTTGCGTTTTGATGATTGCCCCCTTTATCCTTCATTAGATAAGCAAACTTAACGCTAACTGAACAAGTTACTGTCTTCGCGTAAACAGTCGTTTGATAAAACGCTTCTGCCGCTACTAATTTTTCTGCTTGTGCTGTAGGTAATAAAACAATAAGTATTAGTCCCACGAAAATAAGTTTTTTCATACGTATATACCTCAATTCCAGTCTTTACTTGTTTAGTGCTACTGTAATAACAAATTATTTATAATTAATACTGTATTATGCTGTCAAAAAGACTTTAATTTTCAAAAATATTAAGGTCTTTTTGTTTTATACGCTTCTGTAGAATAGGTATTTAAACGGCAAATATATATCATCTTGTTTGGTTTTTTGACTTGCTAAAATGGATAAGCAGAATTCCACCACTAATCAGGATGTTTTCGCCATTTATCTATTGAATAGGTGACAGCGAGCTTGATTTTTATTACATATATCATTGAAGACTTTAAAAAGAATTGGGAAAGTTGGTTGTAGAAGATGATAATTAGCAGCGCAGCCATTAATCAGGGAAACTTCGCCCTTCATCATAGCGTCATCTCCCATTCACTTTTATGTATGTTAAAGGTTTATACATTATGAAAACACAAACTGGTTTTACACTGATTGAGTTGATGGTCGCCGTTACGGTTTTGGGCGTGCTGATTGTTGTCGCTGTGCCTGAAATGCGTTATACCATCATGAATAATCGTGTAACAACAAAAACGAATGAGTTTGTTAATACGGTTTCTTATGCACGCAATTCTTATGTTGCCTATGGTGCAACTTGTACTGCAACAAGTGGCGTTTGTGTGCAAATACAGGCGTTGAACAATGACTGGACACAAGGTTGGAAAATTTGGACGGATACAAATGCAGACAAAACAGAAAATGAGGCATCAGGTGATATTGTCCGTACCGTTAGTTACACCGATGGCTCTATTATTATTACCCCAAGTAAGACACTAAATTTAATCACATTTAGTGGGCGTGGTGTGGTTAATGATGCACCTGTAACCTTTAATGTTTGCATTAAAAATCATAAAACCAATGACCCTCCCGGTCGTCAGTTAAGACTCGATGCGTTTGGTCGTTTGACCCTAATTAATCGAGAGTTGAAATGTGTCACAAACGGCAATGGTAGTTAAGACTATGAACATGCAACAACATAAATCAGCGGGTTTTACTTTAATAGAAATGATGATTGCACTCCTTGTGCTTTCCATTGGTTTATTAGGGGTCGCCGCACTGCAAACCACAGGGCAACAGTTTAACTATCGTGCCTATATTCGAACCCAAGCTACTTTTTTAGCATACGACTTAATGGATAGGATTCGGACTAATCCGCTTGAGGCCTCTCAGGGTAATTATGGTGTTGGTTCTAATATTGTGGAATCAACTACCGATTGTGCGAAAAATGCGTGTACAACGACTCAGTTAAAAAACTACGATATTTCTGAGTGGGGAAAATCTGTAGGGGTGATAACAGTGACAGGACAATTATCGATTTTACCCTCACCAGAAGCCAACATTGCGTACGACGCGGCAACTAGCACCTATACCGTTACATTACGTTGGCAAGAAGAGCGTAATAGCACCACAAAAGTCGAACAACAATGGATAATGGTACTATGAACATGAAACGCAAACAAAAAGGCTTCAGCTTAATAGAAATTATGGTTGCCTTAGTTATCAGTCTGGTGTTGATGGCAGGTGTATTAACCATTTTTGTTAGCAGCAAAAGAACCTATTCCTTACAAGCCGAGCTTGCAACGCTACAAGATAATGCCCGTTTCGTCATGGATGATATGACTTATGGATTACGTATGGCGGGATATTATGGTTGTTCTACGGCACTCCCTGCAAATGCGGCTGCAATCAATTTAGATAAGCCACGTATCGAAGTGCAAAACAATGTGTTGATTAAAAATGCCAATGATGGTGTTTTAGGTAAAAATAGCACGAGTAGCGTTGCTAAATCGGATATTTTAACCATTCGTTATTATGCTAATCGTTTGATTTTAAACCCAGCACCAACCGACTTATTACAGGCAGAGAGTGTAGCTGAACTGACGACACTCAGAGCAGATTTATTAGCCGAACAATTGGCCATTAATGCCGTATTTGATGACCCAAACGACAATGTGTTTCCGTTAGATGTAAACAGTATTAAGCCCGCAGTCAATAGCAATATTACCATCAGCGATTGCGGTGGAAGTGTTGCTTATAAGGTAACGAAAGTAGATGGCAATGACATTTCTGTAGCAAGGATTATTGCTGGTAGCACTGGTGTTATAGCTAAGTTTGGTAGAACTTATGCGTGGCCTGTAGAAGTGTTTGCAAATGTTACGGAAACAAAATATGAAGTAAAGGGCATTGATACCAATAATGATGGTGTTTTTAATAGTGCCATAGACGGTTACGCACTCTATAAAACTGACCCAAACTGCACAGCGACAACTAACTGTAACATGATCCCTTTTATTGAAGGCGTAGAAAACATGCAAATACGTCTAGGCGTAGATACAGATAGTGATGGCGCGCCTAATCAATATCTTGAACTGCCCGCTACTGCTAACAGTGTCATTGTTGCCATAAAAATTACCTTACTCATGCGGACAAACAATAAGCGTAATGACTTAATTGATGCTACGGCAACGGAGTTCGCATTAGACCCAGCGGTAACAACGTACAACCCTAGTAAGATAGCAAACTTTGACTACGAAGTGGGTTATCGTCATCGTCTGTTTACAACTGTTATCCGCATCAGAAATAACTAAGGATGAGTCATCATGAAAACCGCAACTTTACACAGACAACCTGCGTTATTTTTGCGTTGTAAAGTGTCAAAGAAACAAGAACAAGGTGCTGTTTTGATTGTTGCACTTTTATTATTAGTTGTTTTAACCATGCTAGGGATTAGTGCATTAGACGCAACCAAACTACAAACCCGTATGGCCGCAAACACAGCAGAATTTAATCGGGCTTTTCAAATTTCAGAATTAGGTCTTTCCTTACCTGCTAGAGAATATGGTGATGTGACCAATGCGGCAGGTTTAGCAATCATGGATCGTATTTCTGCACCGTTTGATGCCGCCGCAGAAGTAACTGACTTTCCTGACAGTGTTTGTAGTGATAAAAAACCCGGTCCTTGCTGGAGAGCAAGGGATGATTTACAACGCAATACCACTGACAAGTATTCTTTAGAGTTTGTTACGGTTCGCGCACCCAGTACCTTTCCTAACCTAAAGGGCGGAAGTGGTACAGACAATTTTAGAGTGGCTTATTTTCTTAATGTGAGTAGAGGCGCGAGCAAGAGTCAGACAGGCTCGACTAAACCAGACATAACCGCACCACGTGTGAATTTAAAAGGAGGAATGACACGACTAGTCCCTGCTAGTAAAGGTTCTTTACCCTTTGGTGATAATCCAAGCTAAGGAAAATAATGTCACGCTTTAATGTTGTGTAAACAATGCGTCTTTAATAAAAAATTAAAGACCTATTTTAAGTAAGATGGGAAAAATTTTTGTTTATCTATAGGAAGACAGATATGAAATGCTTTAAGTCTGTTATAACGGCGGTTCTTATCAGTCTGTGTGCTGGGTTTGTTAGCTCCAGCTATGCGGATGATACGGAACTCTACTTAAAACAGGTATCTACTGGGTCATCTTCAACTTTCCCCAATATCCTACTGGTGTTGGATAAGTCGGGTAGTATGAACTACTACGACTATAATGCAGATGGTTCACTGGTAGATAACCCTGTTGGTTCGGGCGTTGCGATTAAACGTATCGACATGTTAAAAGAGGCACTTTATCAATTATTGGATGAAGTCACCAACGTTAATATTGGATTAATGTCCTTTACTTCTGGCAGCGGTGCAATTCCCGTGGTTTTCCCTATCGCTGATGTTAATCAACCAATTAGCGAAATACCCGGAGAAAATTCAGGTGTCGCAACGGCACTGACTTATGTTACCAGTGCAAACGATGATGCTGAGGAACGCTTAGGAACTGCAAGCGATACAAATGCAGGAGCAGTCTCATTAAACGATGGAATCTTAGACATTACCCGTTTTGCAAACGGTTCATCTACTGATGTTCCCCCAAGAACATACGTTGGGTGTTTTGTTGAGCAAGCCAATATTACTGTAACAAATCGTGATTTATCTGCCAGCACATTAATCACGGATGCCAGTACATTAACCTTAGATTCTTGTTCATTAAGCTGCCAAAACCAAGGCTATCGTTTTATGGGCTTGGAAAATGGTAAATACTGCTCGTGCGGTGATACTTATGGTTCGTTATTAACCAGTGCTACATGCACAAGCTCCTCTGTCACATGTAGTGGCGATTCTACCCAACAATGTGGTGCGAGTGCTGCCAATGCCATTTGGGATTTGAGACCCGTTGTAGTTAGTCCACACAATATTAAGTACAACAATAGTACCACAGGGACTGCAACAGGTATTTCAGGTGATACCACAAAAACAGATAATGTATCTGGTATTACTTATGTTGGTACATCAGGTGTTGCGACCGACCCTGTTTATGGAACGGGTAAGGTAAACACACAAGCCTTGTCTTTTGATGGCTTAGGCGCGCATGTCAGAATTAATGATGCTTATAGCCTTTTACCTGTGACTGAAGCCCCCGTATTAGATACGCCCATGTTAAACCAAGGGTCTATTGCTTTTTGGTTTAAGCCTACTGTCGTAACAAGTGGTGCAGGGCTTATCCACAAAGGTGATAAAAAAGATGTCAGTGACGAGGTAGTTTCCATTAATATCACTGGAACTAACTTATATGCCAAAGTGGGCGGTAACAATGTCACAACATCAGGTATTACAATCACCGCAGGTAATTGGTATCACGTTGTTGTTACATGGAATAAGACAGGGACAACAACATCTGCACCCACTATTGGTACAAGTGCTAGTGCTATATCTGCTAGTGCGGCGACTCAAGGGTTACGTTTTTATATTAATGGTGTGTTACGCGGAACCAGCACATCGTCCACCAGTTTTACTGATAATCAAGCGGGTTGGAATATTGGAGCAAAATATGACGAATTAGCAGATACAACTAACTTAAACCGTCCTTTTAACGGGTTAATGGATGAAATTGTGTTTAGCCCCATTAACTGGACACCTTCCAAAGTTGCGTCCGTTTATAATAGTGGTTCTGGCTTAAAACTGCCTGTTCCTGCAACAACAACGACAACCACGACAACGACAACTGCTGCTGTTGGGTATGACCAAAAAATTGGTGTTCGTTTTCAAAACGTGCGTGTTCCCCAAGGCGCAATTATTAAGAGTGCAAAAATCATCTTTACAACAGATGAAAACTCTTTCACGCCAAACAGTCAAGTCAGTGTTAAGGTTGAAGATGTAGATAACTCAGCCGAATTTACGACCGCTAAAAACAATATTTCTAGCCGTAGTTTATGGTCAACACAGGTTCTCTGGACATTAAGCGCGTGGACACTTCCCACCGTTGACCCAGATAATCCAGACCTGCCACTAGTTTCTTCTTATGACACGGGCAGCATTACCAACCTCGTACAACAAGTTGTCAGTCGCTCAGGCTGGTGCGGTGGTAACGCGATGACATTTGTCCTTAGCGCGCCTACAGGATATAACCCCCTGCGTCGTGCTTTGTCTTATGACGATTCACCCAGCTATGCACCACAATTAGAAATCACATTTGATGCGTTTAATTATAATTCTGGCGCAAATAAATGCGTACAACAAACGGTTTCTAGCCGTATTACCAACAGTGGTGATGATGCGGAAGAACAATTAACAGATCATTCCGTCTTCTTAACCAGTCCTGTGTTAGAAATGACAACCACAGGGACGGGTTCAGATACGACCAGTCGTTTGGTTGGTTTACGTTTCCCCGCTGTTGCTTTAGAAAAAGGGGCATCTATCAGAAAAGCGACGTTAATTTTTACCTCTTCGCCTGATGGCAGTACACCAGATGCCTCAAATGCAAAACTGTCAATTTCTGGGGAAAAAGGTGTTTCAGCAGCTTTTAAATCCGATGTCGTTAGCGATTTGAGCAATCGAACGAAAACAAATGCAAAAGCAACATGGAATATTACAGATACTTGGTCAAAAGGTCAGGCATATACCAGCCCTGATATAACCAATGTTGTGACAGAAATAATCAGTGATACAAATTGGAAGTCAGGAAGTTACATGACATTTTTTGTTTCTGGGACAGGTTTACGTCAAGTGGGTTCTGTGGATGGCGAACGAACAGATGCGACCTTAGTTGCACCCCGCTTGAAAATTGAAGTTGACCAAACAGGAACTGACTTTTCACCGCTTGTAAAAGAACGGCTTGCCGATTTAATTAAACAGCATACACCCACTGGCGGTACACCCATTGTTGATACGCTATATGAAGCCTATTTGTATTATGTAGGAGGGGCTGTTATTAATGGGCAAAATTCTAGTGGTGTGTCAACCAGTCATGTAGCCGCTACAACGGTAAAAGGTGGTAAGAATTACTATGTTGCCCCTACATCAAACGTTTGTTCAGAAAACCATGTTGTATTACTGACTGACGGTGCGGCTAATGGTAATTCAGCACAATCATTGGTTAAGAGCCTAACGAAAAAGAGTGCTTGTCAAGCCACGTTTACACCATTCAACGCGCGTACAGACATCACACTTTCTACGCTGAAAGCCTATAACACTAAGTTTACAGGTTCAGAATTATGCGGTGCTGACATGGCTGAATATATGAACACGAATGATGTCGATCCCAACATTGATGGCTCAAACCTGACCTTACATACGATTGGTTTGCGCTTGAAAGACCCGTTCTATAATAAATCCGACGGCAATAATGGTGCTTTTGGGATGATGTCAAATGGGTTTGGCTATGTCAGTATTGGTGGATACAGTCGAAGTGCTGATTATCAAAACTCAAATTGTAGTAGCATGTCCTCTTACTATTGTGGTAGTAACGGAACGAGTGCTATTTCTTACTACTACCAAGAATGGACGGGGATGTCTTCTCGTGACCAAGCATTTGAAACAGCCCGTAAAAAACAGTGGGATACAAATACTGAAGTAAAAGTTATCAAAGAGATGACTTTCAAAAATACGGTCAGTGGCGTTCAGGTAACGGAAAACTTCTATCGTACAACAGGAAACCGTTGGGTAAAACAATCTAATGGCTCTTATACGTTTCAAAGTACAGACGTAAAAATTCACTATGCCCTGTATCAAGATATCCGCGAATCAGGTCTTAGCACAATGGCGTTAGCGTATCTCTCCGAGTTGGCGCAAAAAGGCGGCGGTGGTTTTTACTTTACTGACAGCGTGGAGTCTCTACTCAATGCTTTCCGTACCATTGTTGCAGGGGCTGTTACTGAAAGCGCAACCTTTGCTGCACCCAGTATTTCTGTAAGTGCATTTAACCGTTTGTATCATCGTAATGAAATCTACTTTGCATCCTTTAAACCTGAGCGGACATACCGCTGGGCGGGGAATGTGAAAAAATATCTGATTTGCGAAAGCTCGAGCAATGGATGTACTCCCGGTGAATTACTAGATGCGACAAACCAACGGGCCGCATGTAGTAGTGCGCATGAAGCAGATGACAAAGCAGATCCAAATTGCATTCGCTATGAAGAGTTTGCACCGGGTAATGTAAAAAGTACGGCAAGCAGTTTCTGGGGTAAAGAATCTTGCACATTGGGCGATTGCACAAAAGGTGATGGTAATGTCGTTACTAAGGGTGGTTCAGGAGTCATGATTCCTAGCTACACAACACGCAATATCGTGACCTGCTTATCTGACAGTTGTGCTAGCTTTAAATCCTTTTCTGATGCTGATGTAAAAGCGAAATTGGCAACAGACAATGAATTAACTGATACTACAACCATTGATCTGCTAGCTGATTGGATTCGTGGCAAAGATGTGCGTGATGAAGACAAAGACACGATTGTCGATGAAAATCGTTGGGCATTTGCCGACCCCTTACATAGCAGTCCGACTTCCGTTACTTTTGGAACAGCAACCAAGTCTTACACCAAATTATTCGTGGGTACAAATGACGGTCTGATTCGCATGATTAATGCGGAAACTGGTACAGAAGAATGGGCATTCTTACCGAAGGAATTATTCGGTATTCAAAATTCGTTGATGATCAACAAAGAAAGTTTGAGCCGTATTTACGGTGTTGATGGGACAGCGCAATTCTGGATAAACGACAAAAATCAAAATGGCGTGATTGAAACAGCCAGCGGTGATTTTGTTAGAATGTACATAGGGATGCGTCGTGGTGGTAAAAATATCTACGCATTTGATTTAACCTACGGCAGTAACGGCGCGGTAACTCCCAAACTGATTTGGACGATTAAGGGGGGGACAGGCGATTTTGCTGAATTGGCCTACACATGGTCTGCCCCTAAGGTCACTGCAGTCAACTTTGGTGATCAAATTCTCGTAACGCTGATTTTTGGAGGTGGCTTCCCCGGTGATGTTGAAGGACAAAGCAATTCTGGTGGTAATGCTCTCTTTATCGTTAACGCGAAAACAGGTGCATTAATCTGGAAAGGCGGTTCTGACATAACAACCACAGCCTACACTAACTACAAAACGAAGAGTAGTTTGAAAATCAGTAAGATGACTTATGGTGTTCCTTCAGAAATTGCCTTTATGGACAGCACGGGTGACAACACCACCGACCGTCTATATGTTGGTGATATCGGTGGACAAGTCTGGCGGATTGATTTGAGCGGGTTTAGTGATTCTACCGTTGGCAATCCAATTGTAGGCTTGTTAGCAAATGTTGGAGATAGTTCGAGTGAACTGAATGGACGTAAGTTCTTTTACGCCCCTGAAATTGCACGAGTTCCAACACCCGATATACGCTTTGCTGATGCCGCTTATGATGCAGTTGCCATTGGCTCTGGCAATCGTCCCAACCCATTAGGGCGTGTGATTCAAGATGAATTCTTCGTTTTCCAAGATAAGGCTGTTACATACGATGATATGAAGGCTGCACGGGAATCTGATGGTTCATTCAAGAATTGTGCAGGTACACCAACAACTGCAAGTGCCACTGATAAGAAGTTCTGCACCATTTCACAAACCAATATGTATGATGCAACAACGGATGTTATTGGAACTAATAATGACTCAGGTAATAACAACGCTGTGGAGTCTCAACTGAAATATTTACAAAACAGTAGAGGCTGGTACATAGACTTTAGCTATAGCGATGGTGAAAAGAACTTGGCTTCGCCTATTATTTTAGAAAACAAGGTATTCTTTACAACTTACCTGCCACCATTTGACCCCAACAGCGACCCCGGTGCTGGTAAAATGGTTATTTGTCATTACCCCCCAGGTAATCCAACTAATATGAATACCATCACGATTAGTGAGTCTGCATGGTCGGCTCATGAGGCACATGGGGATACAAAAGGACCTTGTTCAAACTCAATATGCCAATCGAGCGGTGATGGTAGCAGTAAACTTTACGCAGTCAGTCTCTATACCGCTGTGTCTGCCTATGGTGATGAACGTTCACGCGATATTAAAGAAGGGATTACCTCTGATGTTTCCGCGATGTTCTTATCCAATGGTGATATCCGTATTGTCTCTAATGACCCTGATACAGCAAGCTCGGGGTTGAGCCAAAACGGCGCGGCCAATGATGCGCTAGGGACTCCATTAGCTGTTCAGCCAGTCAATGCGGGGTCAATTGATCAAATAACCTTGACCCCCACATTCTGGATGCAGGAATAACTGCTTGTACTGAGGTTGACCTACTCCCTTGTTTATATAAGAGGGAGTAGCCTCAAACAGTAAAAATGCTTTTTGGAGAAAACGATGAAATATAAGACCGTCAATGGTTTTACCCTTGTTGAATTGATGTCCGTTGTTGCGGTCATTGCGATTTTATCAGCGATTGCAATCCCTTCTTATTTGTCTTACGCGGAAAAGACTCGTCGTTCTGATGCCAAGGTTTCTTTAGTGGAATTATCACAGCTACAAGAATCCTACTACTCGGATAACAACCGCTACGCAAAAACAATGGCAGAGCTTTTTCCGACCATTAAGATTGCTGATACTGATGTTGATACTAAAACAGGAAAAGGGTTTGGTTCTAAAACCAAAGTACCTTGTACAGTAACATCAACAACTGCTTGTTCTAAAGAAGGTTATTATGAAATCCGCCTAACAACAGGAACAGCAACCAACTATGTATTAGAAGCTAAACCGCCAACCACTGGCGCACAAGCGAAAGATACTAAATGTACCTCGTTTACCCTTAATGCAACAGGCACAAAAGGCGCGACAGGAACATTAGGGACGGAATGCTGGTAACATAACAAATTGATTTTATTTTATATGGACACTGCTTCGTTAATACGACAGTGTCCATTTTTTTGCTGAGGGTTTTTAATGCAAAAACAATTATTTATTGGCATTATCTCGGGTACAAGTGCAGATGCAATCGATGTTGCATTAGTCGATTTTTCCACGCCATTCCCCCGTTTATGTGCAGTACATAGTCATCCATGGGAAACAGGGTTACGACAACACATTTTACAAGTAAGTCAGGAAAGTAGAGAACAAACTTCATTAGCAGAGATTATTCAACTAGATGTAACAATCGCGCACACTTTTGCCGATGCAATCCTGACGTTACTGACCAATAATAGCGTCAATACGACAGACATTATCGCCATTGGTAGTCATGGACAAACGATTTATCATCAATTGCAGACTAATCCACCTTATACTTGTCAGCTAGGTGACCCCAATATAATTGCCGAAAAAACAAAAATCCCCGTTGTTGCCGATTTTCGCCGTCGGGATGTTGCTGCGGGCGGGCAAGGCGCACCACTTGTTCCTGCCTTTCATCAAGCTGTTTTTCAACGAGCACACGAATGCCGCATTGTGGTAAACATTGGCGGTATCGCCAATATTACGGTTTTACCCTCTGATTCGACAGCTCCTATTTTGGGTTTTGATACAGGAACAGGGAATGCACTTTCAGACGCATGGTCAAACCACCATCGACAAATTCCCTTTGATCAAAATGGTGCATGGGCGCAACAAGGGACGGTACAACCTATATTGTTGCAACAATTGTTAGCCGACCCTTATTTTGCTAAAAATCCGCCTAAAAGTACGGGGCGCGATTATTTCAATCTAACATGGTTAGCCCATTACCTTGAAGCACATCAATTTTCTGCCGTTGATGTTCAAGCGACACTTAGTTATTTAACGATTATAAGCCTTGTTAATGCCGTGCAACCTTATCACCCTGACCGTTTATTAATCTGCGGCGGTGGTGTTCATAATGATTTTATTATAAATGGGTTACGCGAACAATTAACCTGCCCTGTGGAATCAACGGTTGTTTATGGTGTAGAACCTGATTGGGTAGAAGCGATGTGTTTTGCATGGCTAGCGAAACGACGTTTAGCGTTACAAACGGGCAATGTGCCTAGCGTAACGGGTGCGCGTACCGCTTGTATTTTGGGCGGGGTATATTATTAAAATTTAAGATTAAAAATGAGAAACGCAGGATGTGATGAAACAGATTTTCTACTCATCCTACGTTAATGATAAGCTTTACGCGTTAAATAGCATCGTCATCTTGTTCGCCTGTCCGAATCCGAATAATTTTATCAACAGACGTGACAAATATTTTTCCATCCCCTATTTTACCTGTGCGTGCGGCTTGAATAATCGCATCTACACATGTTTCGACTTTATCACTTGCAACAATCAGTTCTAATTTTACTTTAGGTAAAAAGTCCACCACATATTCCGCACCCCGATATAGCTCAGTATGCCCTTTTTGCCGTCCAAAACCTTTAACCTCGGTCACAGTCATACCTGTTATGCCGATATTGGACAGTGCTTCGCGGACATCATCTAAGCGAAACGGTTTAATAATGGCTTCTATCTTCTTCACGAGATAACTCCCTATAAAATTCGGAAAAGATGAACAGCTAACAATTTGTCAAAAAATTGAGCCTTTATGCAGTTTATCACAACTGATGATAAACAACAGAAAGGCTCAATACTATCTTTTAATGGATAGCTAACAATAAGATAATTATCGTATTGTTATTTTAGACGCTTTAACATTTCCGCGCCTAATTCGGTTGGGGATTTCACCACGCTTGCGCCAGCGGCTTCTAATGCCGCAAACTTCGCTTGTGCAGTCCCTTTACCACCCGCAATGATTGCACCTGCGTGACCCATCCGTTTTCCGGGGGGAGCAGTGACACCTGCGATATAAGACACAACAGGTTTGGTAACGTTTTTCTTGATGAAGTCAGCGGCTTCTTCTTCGGCTGTTCCACCAATTTCACCCACCATGATAATACCTTCGGTTTGTGGGTCTTTTTCGAACAGGGCTAAACAATCAATAAAGCTCATTCCATTGATGGGGTCACCACCAATACCGACGCAGGTGCTTTGTCCTAAACCGTTTAATGTGGTTTGATTGACAGATTCATACGTCAATGTACCAGAACGGGAAACAATCCCAATACGACCGGGTTTGTGAATATAGCCCGGCATAATCCCAATTTTGCACGCACCGGGGGTGATTAAACCGGGGCAGTTAGGGCCAATTAAACGCACATGCGGATAATTAGCGATTAAAGTGGCTTTTACTTTTAACATATCGAGAACAGGAATGCCCTCGGTAATACAAGCAATAACTCTAATCCCTGCATCAGCCGCTTCTAAAATTGCATCAGCCGCAAAAGCCGCTGGAACATAAATCATTGTGGCATCAGCCCCTGTACTTTTTACGGCAGAACTAACCGTATCAAAGACAGGTAAGCCTAAATGTTTATCACCACCACGACCGGGGGTAACACCACCAACTAATTTAGTACCATAAGCAAGGGCTTGTTCAGAATGGAATGTACCTTGTTTGCCAGTAAAACCTTGGCAAATCACTCTTGTGTTGGCATCAACTAGAATACTCATTCTGCTTACGCTCCCTTGACTAAGCTAACCGCTTTTTTCGCGGCATCAGTTAAATCATCAGCGGCAGTGACGGATAAACCGCTTTCTCTTAATAACGTTTTACCTGCTTCGACGTTTGTCCCTTCTAAACGGACGATAACAGGTAGTTTTGTTCCCGTTTCTTTCATCGCATGGATAACGCCTTCTGCAATCATATCGCAACGGACAATACCGCCGAAGATATTAACCAGAATGGCTTTAACTTTGGTGTCAGAGAGAATGATTTTGAATGCTTCAGTCACTTTGGCTGTGTTAGTACCACCGCCTACGTCTAAGAAGTTTGCAGGGTTGCCACCATGTAATTTAATTACGTCCATGGTTGCCATTGCTAAACCCGCACCGTTCACCATACAAGCGATATCGCCATCTAATGCTACGTAGTTTAAATCAAATTGGCGGGCGCGATGTTCTTTCTCATCTTCTTGAGAAGCATCATAAAATGCAGCTAAATCGGTATGACGGTATAGCGCGTTGTCATCCAGATTAATCTTACCATCTAACGCTAATAAATCGCCTTTATCAGTCGTGATTAATGGATTGATTTCTAACAGGCTTAAATCTTTATCTTTGAATAAACGGTATAAGCTGGGAAGAATATAAAGTAATTGTTTACGTTGGGTTGCATCTAAACCTAGGGCAAACGCGACTTCATTACATTGATAGGCTTGAATACCGACAACAGGGTCAACCATCAATGTGGTAATTTTTTCAGGGGTATGGGCAGCAACTTCTTCAATATCCATCCCACCAGCCGCAGAAGCAATAATAGCAATGCGCTTGCTACCACGGTCGACTAATAAGCTGAGGTATAACTCGCTATTAATCGCACTGGGGGTTTCTATTAACACGCAACCAACAGGCTGACCTTCAGCCCCTGTTTGATGTGTTACTAAGCGTTTACCTAATAAACTTTCGGTGATTTGTGCAACTTCTTCCAAACTATTGGCTTTTTTCACACCACCCGCTTTACCCCGTCCGCCAGCATGAACTTGGGCTTTAACCATCCAACTAGAACCCCCTAGGGCTTGAGCGCGTTGTTTGGCTTCTTCGGGACTAAAAGCGGGATACCCATTAGGCACTGGCACACCATAGTCGGTGAACAGTTTTTTTGATTGATACTCGTGTATATTCATTGAGTTATCCTTAAGTCTCTATCGTTCTTGTGAGAGTACAGATGAGCATGAGTACCCTGCCAATGACGGACAGGGTGGGTTGTTTATGGATTAACTTTTTTTATAGAATCCATTAAGCGTTTTATTTTATCAAAAGACACAGGGGAGTAGGGATTTTATTTTTTGTTTAGGTGATTCGCAAGGGGGAAACGATATAAGTTCGCATTAATACCGTGTCAAAACAGGTAGGGTAACTTTAGAAGTCATGGAGTAATTTTTTCGTTATGTTTTTGTCGATACGATAACCATAACGCTAATTGCCCAAAGAGAAAAATCCCTAAGTAATCTGAAAATAAATCGCCCATATCAAAATGGCGGTTGGGAAAAAAATATTGTGATATCTCTTCTAGTGTTACAAAGGTAACAACAAAGACACTCCCTTTTAGTAACTTTATATTTTTCCAGCTAAATTGCGCACAATTTAAGCCCATATTGATAACGAAAGCAAGCAAGCCCATCAGAATAAAATGTCCCACTTTGTCGCCATAAGGAATCGCATGAACTTGTTTTAATACGTAATTATAATGACCTTGGTCAGCAACAATTATCAGACAAATAATAAACAGGCTGTACAAAATAGCAATACGTTTCATATAGTTGCTTCTTCAGGCGGTGTCCAAAAAGCAGCGCGAACCAAACTACTCAGGGCGATGATATTTAAAATTCCCCAAAAACTATTTAATATCAATGCACCACTAGAGTATGCGGTGTGCGGCGCAAAGTGGCTAAACCATGCATACGCTAAGCTGCCTAATGTTAAGCCAATTAATAAGCATTGTGACCAAACAAGATGTAAAAAATTACCTGTTTGACGGTCTTTGGGGGTCACAGGAAAAGCGATTTTTTTACCGCGTAATACTGTCCAGAGTGCTTTGATATTAAATGAGTAAAAAGCCAAATAAGATGTTTTACTCTGCCAATTATTTGTTCCCCATGTGCCTACCATAAAGGCAAGTTCCATACTGATAATAAAGGGTAGAAAATGCAATACAAAAGAATCCGAAAAGGCTTGCATGGGTTTGATTGCGGTTAAAAAATAAATAATGGGTGCGAGTAAGAAAATTAAATTCCAAATTCCACCTAAATAAGACCAAATGGTTTGCCCATACATCAGTCGTTGTGCCCAACTTAAGCCGTTGCGCTTTGTAAATAATTTATTTTTAAAGAGAATATCTTTCGCAATATCTAGCGTTCCCCCTGCATATTTAAAGCGTTGTACAACCCAACTTTGCAAATCTTGAGGCGATAGCATTTTTGATTCAACTATTGGGTGTAAAACGGATTTCCATTTTGCCCGTTGTTCGCTACCGTCGGGTGCAGTGCGGCGGACGGAGTGTAAAACAATTGAGGTAAAAATATCTTCAGAGACATGAAATTTAAAAAGTTTATCATCAAAATGGGTTTCATGAATTAGTTGATAACGTAATTGTTTAACAATCAAAGGGTCTAAACTGTTTTTTTCACCCGTTAGTTTTTGAATAGCGGTTAAATGGGTTTCTAATGATTGACTAACACTATCTGCATAACCAATGAGTTGGGCTTCGCGCACGGCTTCGCGACGATAAATAGAACCTGCACCACAGCAAAAAGAGGCATTTGCCCAATTTCGCCGCCGTAAAATGATGTCATAAAAAATTTTAGGGTCATTCACAAAAGGGTCGTAACCAATCGCAACAGTACCGTAGATTTTTTCGATTTGTTCGCCTAGCCATTTGCCCGCTTTACCAATATAGGTTTGTAAATAAAGGGGCAAAGATTGTCCTTCGGGAATATCAAAAAACCATTGTGGGGTTTGTACCCAAGCAACTTGTGGGTCCGTAAAATAACCTAGCGTGTGTTCTAAAAAAGTCGGAAAAGGTCGTGTATCGGCATCGCAGATAATAAAAAAATCTCCGCTTGTGACATCCATGGCATTGGCAAGATTGCCTGCTTTAAAACCTATATTATTATTTCGTGTGATGTAATTTACGGCTTCCTCTTTGGCAACTTGTTGCATAGCGGGTCGCTTGCCGTCATCTAAAACATGTACTTTGAGGATGATGGTATGTGGGTAGGTTATTTTTTTTGCATCTCTGATACTTAAGCGGACTAGTTCAGTATCTTCATTGTAAGTTGCAATAAAAACATCAACTTGAATGGGGCGATTTGGACAGTGGGGGTCTTGTGTGAGGTCTATACAATCACGGATGGAATGTGGTGGCGATTTTTGTGGTGTATCACGTACTTGCCATAGATTAATCGTGTATAAAATCAGCCCAATGTATGCCATCGTTTCTGCGATGACAAGGGGAAGAGAGAACCAAAGTGCATCATAGTTTAAAGAATTCGTCCATCGCCAGTGTAAGTACCACACACCAATAACAATAGTAATAACGGCTAAGAATTGCCAGAGTAATTCACGGTATGGCGAGAAAGGTAGAGGAGAAGGGGGGATTCGATCTTCAAATTTTTTAAAATAGGTATCCATAATGAGCCGGGTATTGTGGCGTTTAGCCCTGTTATTTTAATTTGAGATTGAATAGCAAGAAAAGAATAGTGAAATTGATTGTGTCTAGCCTTCATAACACGACTTCTCTTGAACTATTGCCATTATCAGTTTGAAAGTGTTTTTTCATCCATAGCGTGTGTTTATACCCTGTGGAATAGTAAACAACTTCATCCATAGTTTGTTTAATAATTGCCAGACCAAAACCACCTTCGGGCAAATTAGCAATGTCGTCTGGGTTAATCATGGGCATTTCTGCGGTATTGAGTAAATAAGATTGCATACCACAACCATTATCCGTTACAGAAATCAATAAACTGTTTTTACTTAGGGTAATTTCTACAATAATTAATTGAACCGTAGAATATATATAGCTATGTTCAATAACATTATTAACCCATTCGACAATAGCAATCTGTAGTGCATCAACAACTTCTGTCGACAAGGGAGTCAAGCTACAAATTCCCTTGATAGAAGTTCCAATTAATGCAACATTCTCTAATTGGCTTTGAATTTGTAAACACAGTTGTGGCATGAAAAATATCACGCAGCGTTAGCAATAGCGTCTGTCACTGTTGGGTAAATAGAAAATATGTTATCCATACGTGTCAATTTAAATAAAGAAATAACAGCTCCTTGTACACCACAAAGGATAAGGTCACCTTCACCCTTAAGTAACTTTAAGGTCGATACAATCGCGCCTAAACCACTACTATCTAAAAAATCTGTTTGGCTCAAGTCTAAAATAATATATTGTTGTCCATTGGCAATTAAGGCTTTCATTTCATCTTTAAAATCAGGTGCGATAGACGCATCTAAACGTTTTTCTAAGACGTGGACAATGAGAAATTTATCTTTTTGTTCGGTTTTTAGCATAAAAAATTCCGTTAGTCTAATTGGTCGTGTTAAAGTTTTTTTATAACGTTATTTAAACGATAGTGGCGCATGATATTCAATTGCTAATAATGTCATGTCATCTTCAAACTGCCCATTTCCTTGCCAATCAAAGAGTTCATCACATAACGATTGTAGTGTTTGTTCTAGTGTTTGGTCTGCCGTATTTTGTAATAAACTCAATAAACGTTGTTCAGAATAGCTTTGTTGTACGGCATTCAAACACTCTGTAATTCCATCCGAATAAATAAATAATCTATCGCCTTCTACCATTTGCAAGCTAAGTCTTTCGTAGTCAGAGTTAGGAAACAGAGCAACAGGAAAGCCACTTCCCCCACAAAAATTGGCTTGATGTTGTGTTGTTGTTAAATGGATAGGGCAAGGATGCCCTGCTTGTGTAAATTGCACAACGCCCGTTGCTTTATGTAAATACCCATAAACCATCGTAAAATATAAATCGCCTGAGTCAGTAAAGCGTTGATTAAGCGCGGAAACAACTTGTTCTGGTGGCACAGGCTGATAAACACCCTCAGCGTCTTTGTAACGCAACACACTAGATTGTCCACCTTTATTATTGATGTAATGATGTAAGGTGAATGATAATAATGCAGAGCGTACCCCATGCCCAGATACATCCAGATGATAAAAGGCTAGATATTCATCCGTGAGTTCAAAATAATTAAATATATCACCTGCAATAAAATGGCTAGGATAAAAAAGCCAATCAAATACAATATTATCTACATGACCTTTAGCAGGAAGAAGGTTTTTCTGCATCACAGAAGCAAGGAGTAAATCCTGCCGTATTTGCTCATAGGTGTGATACAACTTTCGATTACGTTCTGCTAAGGTTTGTTCTAAACCCAAAATCCGAAACGCCATTTGTAAGCGAATTCGTAGTTTATTTGGGTCTATCGGCTTAAAAAGAAAATCATCCGCTCCCGCATTAAGCCCTTGTACTAAAGAACTTTCACGCTCATCTTTTCCTGTTAAAACAATCACATAAACATAATGAGGTAATTCTGCTTGGCGTATCAGTTGGCACAATTGCAACCCGTCAATATTGGGCATAATCCAATCTGTCAACACCAAATTAATATCAGGATTTTCTCGAAAAATGCTTAGAGCCTGTCATCAAATAAGAAGGGTTAAAGGTTCAAGCTAAAAGAATCAAGGTAGAAGCCAAATAAACCCCACTTAAGAAATTCCTAGCGCGTTTATCATATCGTGTAGCTATTGCACGATATTGCTTTAATTTACCAAAGAAATGCTCGATTAAATAACGTGCCTTATAAAGAGCTTTATCATAATCAGGTGGATTTAAACGATTTTTCCTGAACGGAATCACAGGTTCTATGCCTTGCTGTTTTAAAACATCTCTAACCCGTTCATCTGCATCATAAGCCTTATCAGCCAATAAAGCGTTTGCCTTTATCTGAGGAATAAGAGCATCAGCCCCTTCAAGGTCGCTTGCCTGTCCCGCAGTCAAAAAAAAAGGGTCGGATTGCCCAGTGCGTCAACAACGGAGTTAATCTTGGTACTTAAACCCCCTGCGCTACGTCCAATGGCTTCATCTGCGCCACCACCACTACTATGTTGATGCGCTCTAACTATTGTGCTGTCTATCATGGCATATTCATTATCGGCATCGGCACTTAGTATCTTGAAAACACGTTCCCAGACACCTTTCTTAGACCAACGACTGAAGCGGGTATGGACGACACGGAAATCACCAAAGCGTTCGGGGAGGTCGCGCCAAGGAATGCCACTGCGATAACGGAATAGAACAGCATCAATAAACAAGCGGTTATCTTTAGCCGTCATCCCGACATGTCCTTTACGCCCAGGGAGTAGCGGTTCTAGTTTTGACCATTGTTCATCGGTTAAGGCATAGCGACGACTCATTGTTTTATCCTTGGCGATATCTGGGTATATGATTATAATATAACATTTTTTACTATTTGATGACACGCCCTAAAGCTTCTTGTCCATCGGTTGCTATCAATATTTCATCACAATAGTTTTTCAACCAATGTTGCAACACTAAACGCATAGAGCTACAGTCCTCGACCAGTAGCAATTTAGTTTTTGTGTACGTCATCGTTTTTCACTCAATAAGTTACCATGCTAAAGACCACGATAATCCAATGCTTCCATCTTTTACATCCGCAGCATCACGCTGGTCACGCCATGGATAACGATTTCCTGAATAATTGCTGTACTGTAAAGCTAAATTGCCAGGTAGTGAACTAGAAAACGTTAGGTTATAGGTGTAATCAGGATCCCAAGGTTGTTGTTGGTCCGCTTGTGGATACCAAAATAAAGTAAAATTAAATAACCAGTCTTCAATAATCGGATAGTGACAACCCATTGTTACCGTTTGCTTATGCGGTAAACGGCTTTCTGTTACAAAATCTACATAACGGGGAGTTAGATTAAAACCCATCTGACAGTTTATGGTTTTATTTGGGTCTATGAGTAAAGGCTCTGCAAGCATCTGTGTTAACGGAAATTTCCAACCTAAACGATAAGTTCCTTCTAAAAACCGCGTGTGTCGCTCCCCTAACGCACGGTTTGGATGAAAACGATTACCATCGTAATTAGCATAGACCAAACTCAATGTGTAAGGATGCCAATCGTCATAGCCAAAACGATAGGTGAAGTCAGAATCCCAAGGAGCTTGCAATTTTTTATCCAAATAGAGCAAGGCATTCACATTAGCAAACCAATAGCTCAATGGATTATAACGAAGGGAAATCGGAAAAGTGACGCTATAACGCCCTTGTTGACCTTGCGAGTTTAACCCGTTATACGGCTTTGTCTTTCTTAAAGGAATATCAATGCCAATATTCCCCGAAAACTCATCCCATAAATTCAACCATTCGGATTCATGTTTTTTCTTAAATAAATCCTCAAATGGTAAAGAAAAAGAACTTAAAATACCGTCCACAACGGCATCTTTTTCCCCTTTTTCGGGCGATTCTTCTGCCCAAACAGGGCAAGCAAACAACATCACAAACCACCAATAATGTTTGGCAAGTGCAAGTAAACAATGTCTTCCAATCCCCCTATAAACGCGGCGCATCAATTTTTTCTAACAAGCCTAATAAGACATTGTCCGCGTCTAAGCCCTCAATTTCTAACTCTGGCGCAAGGGTAATCCGATGGCGTAATACGGCTAAGGCAATATTTTTGACATCATCAGGAATAACAAAATTACGTTCAGCTAATAAGGCCATCGCCCGTGCCGCCCGTATCAACGAAATCCCACCACGAGGACCCGCACCAACACTGATACCCGTATAGGTTCGGGTTGCACGAATGATTTGATTAACATAAGTATAAATTCGTTCATCTACTTTTACGGTTGCGGTTAATTTTTGTAAGGTAATAATCGTTTCTGCTTTAACCACTTTCGCAACCGTACTGACATCTAAACGCTCGCCTACTTTAGCAGCAGTAACTTGTTTTAAAAGCTGAATTTCTTCTTGTTCACTGGGATAATTTAACCGAATTTTAAGTAAAAAACGGTCTAACTGCGCTTCAGGTAAAGGATATGTTCCCTCTTGTTCAATCGGATTTTGCGTTGCTAAGGTCATAAAAGGTAAAGGGACAGGAAAAGATTTTCCCTCAATCGTCACTTGCAACTCCTGCATCACTTCCAACAAAGCCGCTTGGGTTTTTGCAGGGGCGCGATTAATTTCATCCGCCAACAATAAATGGGTAAAAATCGCGCCTTTACGGATTTTAAATTCTTCACTTTTTAAATCATATAACGCATGTCCCGTGACATCGCTGGGCATTAAATCAGGGGTAAACTGAATACGTGCAAATTTACCCTCAAATGTTTTTGCTAATGCTTGAACCAATAAAGTTTTTCCCAAACCGGGAACACCTTCTAATAACACATGTCCCGCCGCAAGCAAGGCAACCATCACTTGGTCAATCACCTCCGTTTGCCCAACAACCGCATGGCTAATTTCTTGGCGAATAGCTTGCACAATCTCTATAGCACGCGCCATCCCATTTTTAACAGACGGAGCAACACCAGCGTCAACGGGGGGGAGCATGTCATTCATAAGGCTTTCCTTATTTTGCTAAGTGTTTGAATAGCAGTTGTAAATGTGGCAGGCGTTTTAGCTAACGGCGCGTGTAATGCCTGTTGGACATCCTTAACCGTTACAGCAGAAATTTGTGAAATATTATCATACAGTTGAGGTGGTTTTAAATGTAACCAGTCAGGATGTACGCTTTCTAAGCGTTGCAGTACCGCTTGGCGTGTTCGTTCTAACAGTATATCACTTTGTTTATGTTGCCATAAGTAATAAGCGCTGGCTTCAATATGTTCTAACAACCGTCGACGCGCTAAACTGGGTTCAGGTAAAACACTCCCAAAACGTC
The DNA here is from genome assembly GCF_001305575.3 of Beggiatoa leptomitoformis. Classification (NCBI taxonomy): domain Bacteria; kingdom Pseudomonadati; phylum Pseudomonadota; class Gammaproteobacteria; order Thiotrichales; family Thiotrichaceae; genus Beggiatoa; species Beggiatoa leptomitoformis. The sequence goes on along the minus strand of NZ_CP012373.2, from coordinate 3,829,305 downwards.
GACTGATTGCCCATAGCCAGAGGATTAAAAAAACAGTTGCACTAACAAATACCATCCACCCGTAGGTTTTCAGCAAGGCGAACAAAGAAAATCCTTCTCCAATCGGTTGCCACAACCATACCTTAGTAGCTGTGTGGGATAAATGAACTAATTTCCATAAAAATGCGGCGTGGTCATAATGATTAATTTCTTCATTTTCAATACAAAATAAATCAGTCACGACGGTAATATATCCCTTTCCATATTGATGGGATAACAGATAAGTACCTTGTTCCGTTGTCAATTCTATACTGGGTTTTTGTGCCGTTTCTAACGTCAAATCAGTATCTATCATTAATGTTAAGGGCAAATTATTTAAAGTAACTAACGTTGTTTTCTTGTACGGGTCGTCATTTGATTTCTTTTTTTCAATTACTTTTGTTTGTGTAATTTCTAGAAAATGTTCGTGCGAATTATATTTATTTTTCTGTGATGAATTATTGCTTGGCAGGCGATGCGTTACGATTAAAGAACCCCCGTTATTCACCCATTCCAGTAAAAAATCAACCTGATATCTATCAATATACGACCAATGTGTTGCTAAAATGACCGTATCTTTTACACTTAATGGCTGTTTTAACTGAGAAAATGCGGTAACTGTCTCGGCTGCTGTACCCATTTTTTCAATAAATCGTTGTGCTGCAAGTAAGTCGTTATATCTTGCCTCTCCTTGAAATCCTATCTCACGTTGTTTTAAAACCAACTGGTAGTTTGTTAGAAACCACGCGCCCCACACAACTAAACTGACAATCACTATAATTGACCAAATCCATTCGTTTGACAGTTTTTTCACATGGCCTCCAAAAATAAGGGCGAACTATGTCGCCCTAATCAATACCGTTATGGATTATATTTAAGCTGTTGACTCGTCGTAAATCGTGCGCCTGTTGAATCTAGTACTTCTGCGGTTAATGTACCACTGGTCGCGCCCGTCGGACGTACATAAAACCGAAAACTGGGGTCTGTACTGATGGAAATATCCGTTTCTGCGGACATTATTAACGTGTCATTAAAACGTACCTTAATTTCCTTAACGAAATGCGCAGGCACATATAAACGACTGACTTGATCCATTTGCAATCCTGAATTATTAGGATGACTAATCATTAATTGTGCAAGTAGTGGTTGCTTTGCTGATGCCTCATCGACAATCTTTAAGCGCATTTTGCCTAATCTAGCCTGTGCTGCTGCTTGGTCTTTCTCCACAGGTGCAGAACAACCGCCGCTGGCTTTTACATAACGACTATCCATAAATAATTGCCCATCATTTAACTCAGCAATCACACGCATAGGTGTATAACTATCAACCCGCACACGGGTTGAAATATCTGCTAAACCACTGTCGGGCGTTAAGATAAATTTTGCCGCTAATGGCACAGGATTATTATCAATAAATAAATAAATTTGTTGAATATAATGTGCTGAATTTTGTGGAATACCCGATTTAATTGTAATTGGCACAATGGCCGCGTCTTCCGCACGATACGGCGCGTCCAACTTAATTAAATCTTGCGTTGTTTCAATAGGACGACTTCCGAATAATACAGTACGCGCATGACTCCATGCTACTGTTTCTAATGAATCTGTTGTCTCTGGCGCGATTGCCTCTTGTGCCGTAACCAATGGTTGCAAACCACAGATAAAACACCATACGCCCCACTGCCAAACGTTAAAAATCCGCATAAAAATCTCCTTTGGGTTTGTCCGAACAACTTATATTTAAACTGCCTGAATCAGGATTTACAGCATTTTCATCATTAATTTAAGCGAAAAATTGAGAAACTGATATTTTTTAATTCTGTTAATCCTACAAATTCTGGTTCAGACAAAAAAGTACATCTCCCAGTAAGCATAAAGCCATCTTCACAATTTATTCATAGTTTCCTCAAAAAATCCTTACAATTAAGTCTTAAACTGCATTCAAACATTTTTAAAACAAACACCTATAAAAATAAGTGTATTAATGCTTTCTTAATTTTAGGTGAATACAGTGGTATCAAACGAACTACCAATAACCAGATACCCCAAGGAAATTATCATGTCTGTTTCTTTTCGTAAGCTATTAATTGCCCTCAGTATAAGCACTGTATTATATGCAAATATTGCTTACTCTAATGGTTTAACCGTTGCCAATGCCTCTCTTGCACAAAATGATACCCTCGTTCTCAGTGCTGTTTTTGATACACCCGTACAAGGCGATTTGTATTTAGCAACGCTATTGCCCAATACCACTAGCCTACTGTTTATTACCGAATCTGTTGGAATAACCACAGAAGCCATTCCTTATCGGACAAATACTTTATTTTCAGGTAATTACTCTCTACTCTCTATACCTGTTTTGGGTTTAACAGCGGGAAACTATCCCTTATACGAATTAACTGTTAAAACAGGGACATCACCTTATGATGTAAATAATTGGTTAGAAGGGATTGATGGATTACATGTAACAACGGTTGTTGTTTTATCAACTAGCAGTAGTACAACAACCACGACCACAGACGATATAGCCGCTGGTAAAACACTGTATGTAGATAACTGTCAAAGCTGTCATGGCACGCGATATTCCGATGCCAGCTCTGCGTCAAAAACCCGTCGCGCCATTAATGCAAATGATGGTGGCATGAAATACCTCAGTTTTCTAACCGATGCAGAATTAACGTCCATTGCCAACTACATGACCAGTGTTATTTCAGGTAGCCGCTAGTTTTACCTCCATAAAAACAACTGCTTCAGATACCTACCTTAATTTTATTTTATAGAGTCCAATAATTCCCCGACTTTTCTGTTGGACTCTCTTTTCTACTCAATGAGTGACAGGAAATTTATGTTTCGCGCACTTCTTGGTTTTGTTTCATTAGTACTGAGTTTTCCAATAGTTGCAACAGAGGCTACATTAGAAAGTCCTGCGGTTGTATTATTTCAAGCAGAACAACCCTTACAAGCTGTTTTAGTGCTACCTGCACCCTTGCAAGGCGACTTGTATCTAGCCACTATTTTATCCGACCAACAACTCTACTTTTTTACCCCTGAACTAGGCTTGCAAACAACCCCTATTCCCTATGCACAAAATCAAACCTATACAAATCAACAAATTTTATTAAATATCCCCATCAGTTTTATAACAACAGGGATTTATCCACTTTATCAAGTTATTACCGCCAGTAACCAATCCCCCTTTGACAGCAACGCATGGCTAATGCCCGTACAAAGCCTACAATTTAGCGTCGGCTTGCCACCGCATATTAGTCATGATGAAAATCGGGACGGTATCGCGGATAGCGACTGTAATGCCAACGGTATTGCGGATGATGCTGTTGATTGTGAAAAACAAATCTTGAGTGAAACCAGCCTTGCGACATTTCAAAGCAAGGGTGCAACCCTGTATCAACAATATTGTAGTGCTTGTCATGAGGATGGATTTTTAGCCGCACAATTTCCTGAATTAGTTAAAAACTCTGTCAACTTTGTGCCTGCTAAAAAAAGCATTGTGAGTCGCTTAACGGATGATGACCTTGCACAAATCGCAAGCTATATCAGCAACGCAACCAGTCAATCTTGTCGTCAAGTCAGCATTCCGTAGGAGAATTAAGCACAATGAAACCCGCCAAGATAGCACTAGAAAGTTACTATGACGTGATGAAACGTCAAGGCATTACGCGCCGTAGTTTTTTAAAATTCTGCGCATTGATGACAACCTCATTAGGCTTATCACCTGACTACATCAGCAAAGTTGTTTATGCAATGGAAACTGAAGTACGTCAACCCGTCTTATGGTTGCACGGCTTGGAATGTACTTGCTGTTCAGAATCTTTTATTCGGGCTGCCCAGCCATTAGCAAAAGACGTTATTTTATCAATGATTTCCCTAGACTATGACCCGACTTTAATGGCGGCTGCAGGCAAGCAAGCAGAAGATTGTCTAGCGCAAATCATGGAAACATATAAGGGTAATTATATATTAGCCGTAGAAGGTAACGCGCCTATCGCACAAGAAGGGATGTCCTGTATTGTTGGCGGAAAACCCTTTTCTGAACAACTTAACCGTGCAATTCCAGATGCAAAATTGATTATTGCATGGGGGAGTTGCGCCTCTAACGGTTGTGTACAAGCCGCTTACCCTAATCCAACCCAAGCAACCCCTGTACACAAACTAGTTACCGCTGATATACCCATTATAAAAGTACCGGGTTGTCCACCCATTGCTGAAGTTATGGTTGGTATTTTGGTTTACTTATTAACATTTAAAGAATTACCCGAACTAGATACACAACTACGCCCAACCCTGTTTTACAGTAAACGAATTCATGATAAATGCTATAGACGCGCCCATTTTGACGCAGGGCGTTTTGTAGAAAGTTGGGATGATGAAGGGGCGAAACAGGGATATTGTCTCTATAAAATGGGTTGTAAAGGGCCAACAACTTACAACGCCTGTGCAACAACAGGCTGGAATGGTGGCACTTCTTACCCTATCAATTCAGGACATGGTTGTTTAGGCTGTTCAGAAGAAGGTTTTTGGGATAAAGGCTCTTTTTACCATCGCCTCACCTTTACTAAAAACCCTGTTTGTCGTTAAAAATCAAAGTGCCGTAGGCTATGTTAATTAGAAAAAAACCTTATCGTTTTTGCAAACAATCTAGCCTAATGCACGTAACGCCTCGCGCATACCAGAATTTCGCTGAATTCGCGTTTGTACTGCTTGCGAAAAAACGGCTTCATTTCCCCAAATACTCACCGCTTTTTTAGCCCGTGTAATCCCCGTGTATAACAATTCACGGGTTAAAATGGGTGATTCTTGCTCAGGCAATAACATCAAAATTTTATCAAATTCAGACCCCTGACTTTTATGTATCGTCATCGCATATACCGTTTCATGCTCAGGCAAACGATTCAGCCAAAAAGCACGCGGTTCGCCCCCGTCCGTTGCAGGAAAATAGGCTTGTAATTCATTGCGCACTTCCCGACTCCACAAAACAACGCCAATATCACCATTATATAAATGGGTTGTGTAATCATTGCGTGTAATCAAAATCGGACGACCGACATACCAAGGATAATAAGACTTTATTAAACCTGCTGTTTTTAAAATTTGTTCCACCACACGGTTGACCGATTCCACACCATATAGCCCTCTCCGTAAAGCACAAAGAATCCGAAATTCATCAAATGCTTGTAATACCGCTTGAGGGTCTTTATTGACTACTGATAAATAACGCGAAAATCCTTCAACCACACTGTCATGTAACGCATTTTGTAAACTACTATGCACAGGTAAATCATGCCAACGTACATTAGAACCTGCTGTTTTTAAAGCTGTTAGTGCACCTTTACCATCACCCGCCTTAACCGCGTGTGCAACTTTACCAATTCCGCTATTATCATCAAAACGATAGCTTTTACGCAGTAAGACTATATTTTCACTGAGTTTGCTTAGTGTATTTTCTATCGTGACATCTTCTAACACCGTACATAAATCACCTAATACTGTTCCCGCTTCTACGGAAGTGAGTTGGTCTTTATCACCTAATAAAATCCATCTCGCATCGGCTTGAATAGCTTGTGCTAATTTTGCCATCAATGCTAAATCCACCATAGACGCTTCATCAACTACAACGACATCATAAGGCAATGAATTTTTTGCATTACTACGAAAATAGGGCGAGTTAGGAATGCTCCCTAATAGGCGATGAATTGTGGATGTTTCTTGCGGAATTTTACTTTTAATATCTGTAGGACATGCTAAACGATGTTTATTCTGTGTAATCGCCTCTTGTAAACGCGCAGCGGCTTTGCCCGTAGGTGCGACTAATGCAATGCGCAATTCGGGCTGTTGTGCGAGTAGCAACGCAAGAATTTTAACCACGGTCGTTGTTTTACCTGTACCGGGTCCACCAGAAATAATGCAAAAATGATTTAAAACTGCTTGTAACGCGGCGGTTTTTTGCCAATCTGTTTCGGTGGTTTTATTTTCAAATAAGTTATTTATATCAATGCTTAATTGTTGTTTATCTATGGCGGGGCTTGCACGGTATAAACGTTGATGAATTTGTTGTGCTAATAGTTGTTCATAATCCCAATAACGATATAAATAGAGCCGATTATTTTCTAAAATTAATGGTTTATATTCACCAAGATGACCAACAACATGGCTTTGTTGCAAACTGGTTTTCCATTGTTCTAAGGTTGGCAATTGTAAATAATTGTCATCAGATAACTCTGTTTCCGTTGTGTTAGGAAAAAGGCTATTTGCATATAGGTTTAAATCTAAACAAACATGTCCTTGCGCAACCATATAACTGGTTAATGCGGCACTTAACATGATGTTTTCATCCGTTGTTTGGGCTAACCGCGCAATAAAACGACCGAAATGCACATCTATTTCTGATAAAACCGCATGTTGTTGTAAAATCATCAGTCGTTGTAACATTGTTTTATTATCTCACTATCTAAATGAATTTATTTAAATATTTTTCAGCACCGCTTTTTTAAGTAGGTTTCTTGCAAAAGTAGATAAAACGCTGTTATCTGTACTACCTTTGCAAGTGTTCTATATTTCAAAAGGCACTGAACCAATATTTTTAAGGCATGAGAATGACACGAAAGCCATACGCATTATTAGAAGCACTAAATTGAGTTTGTCGATATGTAACCCGACAATAATCAGCACCGCTATACCATGAGCCACCGCGTGATACTTTGCGACGGTTGGGTTGTTGACTGCATTGCAAATGTGTGCTTGAGGTTTCATAAGCCTTTGCATCATAATCTGAGCAAGTCCATTCCCAAACGTTACCCACCGTGTCATATAACCCAAAAGCATTGGCTTTAAATGAACCAACAGATACTGTTTTATTATTGTCACTATCACAGTTTGCGCCTTTTGCACCTTTTGTTTGCATAGCATCTCCCCACCAATAGTTGGTTGTTGTGCCTGCTCGTGCAGCATATTCCCATTCTGCTTCAGTGGGTAAGCGGTATGTATGCCCTGTTTTACTGCTCAACCATGTTGCATAAGCGGTGGCATCACTCCAACTGACATTAATCACAGGTCTGTTACCACGTCCCCAATTCCCATCACTGGGCAATGGTCGTCCTGTTGTTTTTGCAAAATAATCATATTCTTCAAAGGTGATTTCATAGATACCCATCGCAAAACGGTTGGTTAGTTTAACCTTATGTACTGGTTGTTCATCCGAAGTGCCTGTATCGCTACCCATCATAAAACTGCCTGTTGGTATCCACACCATTTGTGGGCAGAAATCGCAAGGGCTACCATCGGCTAAGGTGTCGCGGAAAACTTTTCCATCAGATAAATCTGTAACAGAAGGAGCTACCAGTTTTAATTCTCCTATTACAGTCGCGCCTGCTGTCAATTTAATACTGGTTTTTGCTGTTTTATCACCTTGTTTTGCTTTGACTTCATACGTTCCTGCGGGAACTTCAATAATAAGGGGTGAAGTATCCGCTTTGAATTCACCATTTACAAAAATATCGGCTTTTGCGGGGTCGGTTTTAATCACTAACACGGCTGTTTGTTCGGCAAAAACCAGTAACGGTAATAAAAGCAAACTGATAGAAAGCCATTTCATGGGATACTTTCCTTATGAGTTAAATAGATAATCAACAACAGTAGCAGTAACATCAGGTGCAATGGCTCTGATACTGCCTTCTACAGCCCTTTTCATGGTAGTCAGTGAAGCACCTGTTAATTTTGCAATGGGTTTTGCAATCTTGCCAAAAGGGACAGCACCTAAGACACTATCTACAAATTGTTCTTGTTGGAGTGAATTTATTTCCTGACTAACTTTATTTACATTTTCATTAACCTGCGTTAAATGTTGGTCAACCGCTTGAACATTTTTATCGATTTTTTCCAGTTGTTGATTTGTTTCCTGTACATTTTCATCAACCCGTGTTAAATGTTGGTCAATCTGTTCTAACTGATGATTAACCTGTACAAATTGTTGTGCCATAAAATCGTGATGAACTTTAATGACTGCTTTTAATTCTTGCCCTTGTTGTTGAATAGTATTCGTTAATTGCTGGTTTCCCGTTTGAATGGTTGTTTTTAGTTCTTGCCCTTGTTGTTGAATCAAACCTGTTAATTGCTTGTGTTCTGCAATAATGAGTGCAATAACTGACTGTTTCATTTCATCAACTTTTTGGTTGTTTTCATCAAGTTGGTTTTTTATATCTTCTAACAGTTTTGTAACAATTTTATGGGCTTGTGCATTACTGCTGGTAGTTGTGTATTGAAATAAATCCTCTTTTAATAAAAGATATTCACGATTTCGAATATGCGTTGCCAATTCATCTTTCAACATTTTATTAAATAAGCCATTTGCCAAACGGTCGCACAGTGGGTCAAATTCCTCCAAAGTACATTTTTTATCCGCTAACTTGCCTAAAATCTGTTTTTTCTCCGCCTCAAAGGCTAGATTAATTGCCTCTGGCACTTGCACCGCATCAGGAAAGGTTAAAATAAACGCATCATAATATTCTGGTGTATCTTTCTCTCGCGCTTTTGCATAGGCTAATTCGTGAATACGTAATAGCGCATCAACTGCTTGCGGTGTATCAGGAAAATCTGTCATAAATGTGCGATAAGCAGAGATTTTATCCTGCTGTTTTGCAAGCAAATAAATGGCATGAATGGCATTTAGATTAAACCGTGAGTTAGGTTTAATCTGCATAAAGTTTTTATACGTATCAACCTGTTGTTGTTGCTGGGCTTGTTGCCATGTTTTTAAATAAGCAACAAATCCATACTGTTGGTCTAATTCAGGATTTTTGACAGCAACCGCCTTCCATTTCTCGTAATTATTCGTTTGTTGCGCTTGTTCCATCGCTAACCAAAACGCGCATAAGGTCGCGCTTTCAGTTTCCCCCGCCACATTTAATAAACGAATAATTTTTTCTTTATCAGAAACTTGACAAGGATTTACTACTGCCATAGCCGATGCAGTGCATAACAGGCTATAAGCAATAAAACTACAGTAGAGTAATTTGTGCATGATTTTGCTCAGTTGTGTCAAAATGACATTGCTATGATAAATGATTTTTATTAAATATATAGATGATTTACACGCTAAAGTGTCGGCTATTTGGCGGAGAGTTTTTGTAAAATTAATTATTTCAATAAATTTTATTTATCGTTAGTTTTTTATATTCAGCAAAAAATACTCTCAATAGTGTTAAAAAAATTACAGTATTTTTTCTTTTTTGTGCATTTATTAGCACATAAATACAAAAAATTATGCTATATAAATCATTTTTATAGTTGCCTATAACTTATATTCATATTATTTTTCCGAAAAATTGTTGCAACCGCATATATTCACCCTATATGATACGTACCCCCCCTATTGGTGAATAGGAAAGGTTGTTTAATTTTTTGATTGAAAGAACAAATTATTAAACCTCAACGTGTTATTGGAGGCGAGTAAACATGCCCATTAATGTGGCAGTACCAACAGAACTTGCGCCAGAAGAACGGCGTGTAGCACTTGTGCCAGACGTAGCAGGACGCTTAATTAAATTAGGGGCGACTGTTTTAATTGAAAAAGAGATGGGTCAGCGGGCATATTTTGCTGATGCAGCATATAAAGATGTGCAGATTGTTGATACTGCCATCCAGTTGTACGCGCAAGCAGATGTTGTTTTAAAAGTGAGTCCGCCCACAGAAGCTGAAATCGAGCAGATGAAAGCAGGAACTATTGTCATCGGTTTTATGTCACCACATCGTTATCCTGAACGTGTCACAAAAATGCGTGATAAGCAAATCACCAGTTTAGCGATGGAGTTAGTCCCGCGTATTTCTCGGGCGCAGTCTATGGATGCGTTGTCTTCACAAGCGGCGGTTGCTGGGTATAAAGCTGTATTGCAAGCGGCTGATTTATCCAATGTATTCTTTCCTATGTTGACAACAGCGGCAGGTACAATTCGTCCTGCAAAAGTGTTGGTGATTGGTGCAGGTGTTGCGGGTTTACAGGCCATTGCGACAGCTCGGCGATTAGGCGCGATTGTCGAGGGGTATGATGTGCGTTCTGCAACAAAAGAGCAGGTGCAGTCATTGGGCGCAAAGTTTGTTGATACGGGGTTAAAAGCTGAGGGAACTGGTGGTTATGCCCGTGAGTTGACTACTGAGGAAAAACAGCAACAACAAGATGTGTTAGCAAAGCATATTGCTGCTGCGAATGTGGTGATTACAACAGCCGCTATTCCCGGTCGTCCTTCACCCAAAATCATTACAACAGCGATGGTGGAAGGAATGGCAGCGGGCGCGGTTGTTGTGGATTTAGCCGCTGAAGGAGGCGGAAATTGTGAGTTATGCCAACCGGGAAAAACGATTGTACATAACGGGGTTACGATTCACGCACCGTTAAATGTCCCCAGTCAAATGCCGACTCATGCAAGCGAGATGTATGCAAAGAATTTGTTTAATTTGTTATCGCTATTTGTAAAGAATGGTCAGTTAGAGATTAATTGGCAAGATGAAGTTATTGCTGGCTGTACACTGACACATGCGGGAGAAATTAAACACGCGCCGACACGGGCTTTAGTTGAGGGAGTAAAGTCATGATTGAGGGATTCACCGCTTTATATATTTTTATGTTGGCCGCGTTTACGGGGTATGAGGTCATTTCTCGTGTTCCTGTGATTTTGCATACGCCATTGATGTCTGGTTCTAACTTTGTGCATGGTATTGTGTTGGTTGGGGCGATGATTGCATTGGGTCATGCTGAAAGCACAGTGGAACAACTTGTTGGATTTGTTGGGGTCATTCTTGCTGCGGGTAATGCTGTGGGCGGGTATGTGGTTACTGAACGGATGTTGGATATGTTCAAGAGTAGCAAGGGAGGTGCGAAGTGACTGCACAACTAACCGATATTCAAAAAACCCTACAAGAACAAAAAGAGGGTTTAGCACATTTAGAGCAGTTAATCGGACAAGGCAACACGACAGGCGTGTCTGCGCCACAAAGTGGTTGGGCAATGCCTGTTATTGAAGCGGTTTATTTTGCCGCTGCATTATTGTTTATTTTGGGCTTGCGTAAAATGAGTTCCCCCGTTACAGCCCGTGGGGGGATTGTCTGGGCTGGTGTTGGGATGGTGATTGCGACATTAGTCACTTTCTTAACTCCCAATATGCATAATTTTGTGTTGATTATTTTGGCTATTGCCATTGGTTCAACCCTTGCGTGGGTTACTGCAAAACGGGTTGCAATGACAGATATGCCACAAATGATTGCGTTATATAATGGCATGGGTGGCGGTGCAGCGGCGGCGATTGCAGCAGTCGAGCTGAGTAAAATTAGTCAGGGAACGATTTCGGTAGATTTAATCGTACAAATTTTGGCCATTGTGGGTGCATTAATTGGAAGCGTGGCTTTCTCTGGTTCGTTTATTGCGTTTGCCAAGTTGCAGGGTTGGATGAAGAAAACCTTGCGCTATCCAAATCAGCAATTGATTAATCTGGTGTTGTTTGTTGTTTTGGTGTTATTAGGATTGGTTAATTTAGTGATTCCTAATCCTTATTTAGTCATTATTTTCTTTGTGTTAGCCATTGTGTTCGGTGTATTAATGACCTTACCCATTGGTGGCGCAGATATGCCCGTTGTGATTTCATTATTTAACGCATTAACAGGTTTAGCCGTTGGTTTTGAAGGTTTTGTAATTGGGAACGCCGCGATGATTATCGCTGGTACTGTCGTGGGCGCGTCAGGTACATTACTCACACAGTTAATGGCAAAAGCCATGAATCGTTCTTTAACCAATGTGTTATTTAAATCTTTTGGTGATACGGGTACTACAAGCGGAGCTGAAGAATCAGTAACAGGGAGTTTAAAACCGATAGAAGCAAGCGATGCCGCCGTCATGATGGCGTATGCAGAGCAAGTGGTTATTATTCCTGGTTATGGACTAGCCGTTGCCCAAGCGCAACATAAAATTTGGGAGTTAGCAAAACTCTTAGATGAGCGTGGTGTGCGGGTTAAATTTGCAATTCACCCCGTTGCAGGACGAATGCCCGGACACATGAATGTGCTACTTGCCGAAGCGGGCGTACCATACGATATGATTTTTGATTTAGAAGAAATTAATGAAGAGTTTGAGCGGACCGATGTAGCATTAGTGATTGGTGCAAATGATGTTGTTAATCCAACTGCACGAACAAATCCTGAAAGCCCCATCTATGGAATGCCCATTCTAAATGCAGACAAAGCCAGAAATGTGATTGTTATCAAGCGTGGACAGGGAACGGGATTCTCTGGTGTAGAAAACCACCTGTTTTATGCGGATAACACACGGATGCTTTACGGCGATGGTCAAGCAATGGCATCTGGACTAATTCAAGGTATTAAAGCCATTTAAATCAATATATCAGCACTAGATTTATAACAAGCATTCTCGCGTAGGTGGAGAGTGCTTGTTATATCCTTACAAAAAATCCAGAATAATGCTATACATTCTTGTAGATTTGGTTTACCATTCTTAAGCATATTGTTCATTCGTTTAAGTGTAGCTGTCAGCAGTGTTGTTACATACAGTTGTATCCTCTCCATCTGTTATTTGTTGCAGGGTCACACCAAAGACTTATGAGCAACAGGATATTGTTTCACGTTGTTTTATTCTTTTATTTGAGAAAATTTATTTGTTTAGTCGTAATACTCTCCCTTTTCGTCAGTATCTCCCGCAGTTTTTTTTACCCACGAAAAAAAGCCACCTTAGTTTGATTCAATTCCAAACAAACCGTATATCTATCTCTTTTGCTGATTACAACTTCTTGTTATCTCAGGTTTATCATTTGTGTTCCTTATCGCTCCGCGTTTATCATAAAATTTTCAACTATACCCTCGTCAAATACAAAAAATCTATACAAAATTCTAATAGCAGAAATCCCATATATTCTCGTGAATGCCTCGAAAAATATCCAATTTTGTACTATCATCAGTATAGAGAAGATATTGTTCATAGTGGGTAAACTTTAAGTTTTTACATATATAATCAATTTTAAAAAAATAGCTGTTGCATTGCAGTATAAATAAGGGCTTGCTGATATCAACAAAATATATTATCTTACTAGCCGTGATGTTTAATAAAATTATATATCATACTGATTGAGTTTGTTTTTTGTTCGATAGCTGGCATTTTTAACCAAAATTGAATAAAGTGGTTTTTAACTAATAAATTTGATTTTTCTTAATGTGGCGCAAAATAAAAATAATTAAGATGTTTTTTCTTTCAGAAAAAATGAGATAATGCGCAACAGTATCAAATTAATTAGTGTAGTATTAGAAATAATCTGATGTAGTCTGAACAGTCAATCTGTGTATATCAAACGAAAAACAATCTCAATAGAGATACCGCAGGTTATGCGGGTGTTGATGTACGAGACCCGAGCAGTTGCTTGGAGTAAGTCGTGAGCGTTACCGTGATAAACCTGGCGTTTTTATACAGTACAATGACAGGAGTTAGGTATGCAGACGGGAACCATTAAATGGTTTGACAAGACCAGAGGATATGGCTTTATAGCACCAGAGGATGGCAGTCGGGATGTGCTTATACACTACTCGTCTATTAGAGAAGAAGGCTTTCAATCCCTCAATGAAGGGCAAAAAGTTGAGTTTGAGTCACAACTAGGTCCAAAAGGACCGCAAGCTACTGTTTGTGTGCCATACTCGTAAACATAACAGTTTTCATAATAACAACAGAAAATAACTTGTTTAGAACAAACGCTATACAAGTGATTATTAACAGATGTGGCTAATTTTTTGTGTCACATCATTCATTAAAGTTGAGAAGAGACGATTAATAAAACATACAATAACGCTGTTTCTAATCAGTGCTGTCTCAACTGAAGTAATACCATTATCCAAAATAGTGGTAGTAAGTATTAAACAAGTAAATTTGAGGTTTTTTTTTCATGCAAACAGGCACTGTAAAGTGGTTTAACGAATCTAAGGGTTTTGGTTTCCTTGCCCCGAATGATGGCGGTAAGGATGTGTTTATCCACTTCTCTACTATTCAAAAAGATGGTTTCAAAACCCTACGTGAAGGGCAAGATGTTCAATTTGAAACCAAAGCGGGTCCTAAAGGCTTGCAGACATCCGTTTGCATTCCACTTTAAGTGACTGAGAAGCGAGGCTATATTCCATGCAAACAGGCACTGTAAAGTGGTTTAACGAATCAAAGGGTTTTGGTTTCCTTGCGCCTGATGACGGCAGCAAAGATGTGTTTGTCCATTTCTCTACAATCCAATCCGGCGGTTTTAAGACTTTAAAAGAAGGTCAAGCCGTTCAATTTGAAGCCCAAATGGGCCCTAAAGGCTTGCAAACATCTGTTTGCATTCCTCTTTAATTATTCAGCACTGAGGATTTTTTCATGCAAACAGGTACAGTTAAGTGGTTTAACGAGTCTAAAGGTTTTGGTTTTCTCGCGCCTGATGACGGTGGTAAAGATGTATTCGTCCATTTTTCTACAATCCAATCTGGCGGTTTCAAGACTTTAAAAGAAGGTCAAGCCGTTCAATTTGAAGCCCAAATGGGTCCTAAAGGCTTGCAAACATCTGTTTGCATTCCTCTTTAATTATTCAGCACTGAGGATTTTTTCATGCAAACAGGTACAGTTAAGTGGTTTAATGAGTCTAAAGGTTTTGGTTTTCTCGCGCCTGATGACGGTGGTAAAGATGTATTCGTACATTTTTCTACAATCCAATCTGGCGGTTTCAAGACTTTAAAAGAAGGTCAAGCCGTTCAATTCGAAGCCCAAATGGGCCCTAAAGGCTTGCAAACATCTGTTTGCATTCCTCTTTAATTATTCAGCACTGAGGATTTTTTCATGCAAACAGGTACAGTTAAGTGGTTTAATGAGTCTAAAGGTTTTGGTTTTCTCGCGCCTGATGACGGTGGTAAAGATGTATTCGTACATTTTTCTACAATCCAATCTGGTGGTTTCAAGACTTTAAAAGAAGGTCAAGCCGTTCAATTCGAAGCCCAAATGGGTCCTAAAGGCTTGCAAACATCTGTTTGCATTCCTCTTTAATTATTCAGCACTGAGGATTTTTTCATGCAAACAGGTACAGTTAAGTGGTTTAATGAGTCTAAAGGTTTTGGTTTTTTAGCAGCAGATGATGGTGGCAAGGACGTATTCGTCCATTTCTCTACCATTCAATCTAGCGGTTTCAAGACTTTAAAAGAAGGTCAAGCCGTTCAATTTGAAGCCCAAATGGGCCCTAAAGGCTTGCAAACCTCCGTTTGTATCCCTTTATAAGCAATAACATTTGTTATTAGCCTTATAAAAATTTAAAAAAGAGCCGTTATCTTTAAAAAGATAACGGCTTTTTTGTTGATTATCAGTATTATATCTCCATCCTCTTTAATCTGTATTTGATATAAGAGAGACCAACAAAATTTATTCCCATTAGCATGGTGTGTAAAATAGCAAAGTCAAACACGCATCTGCTTAATCCTATTTATGTACGCACACACTCATTATGTCTTGTTATTAGCATAACCTTTGTAAATTGATAACGGCATAAGTCCTGAAATTTAATGTTGTATTACTTGTAGGTTGACACCGCTATCATGAATTTGTTGACCACTTATCAAAACTTATCGCTTTTATATGAAAGTGCAACGTCCTTAGTTTATCGTGGCACGCGTCTTGTTGACCAACAGGCAATTATTCTAAAAGTCTTAAAAGAAGAATATCCATCACCCGATGAACTAACTCGCTATCGCCAAGAATATGAAATAACTAATTTTTTAAAAAGCGAAGGTGTTATTAAAGCTTATCATCTAGCAAAGTATCAACATTCTTTAGTTATAGAATTAGAAGATTTTGGCGGAGAATCGCTAAAAATCCTTCTAACACAACAAACATTTAGCATAGAAACACTGCTTAAAATCGCAGTTCGTATAGCAGGTACTTTGGCAGAAATTCATAGCGCAAATGTTATTCATAAAGACATAAATCCCAGCAATATTGTTTTTAATCCACAGACACAGCAACTAAAGCTCATCGATTTTGGGATTTCCAGCCAATTACCCCGTGAAACCCCCATCCTAAAAAATCCTTACCAATTAGAAGGTACACTGGCCTATATCTCGCCTGAACAAACAGGACGTATGAATCGTATTATTGATTATCGGACAGATTTTTACGCCTTTGGAGCGACGCTATACGAACTATTCACAAGACAATTACCATTTACCGAAGAAGACCCCTTAGCATTGGTCTATTGTCATCTGGCTAAAACACCCATTCCACCGCATCAACTGAATACCAATATTCCTGAAGTATTATCCGATATTATCCTAAAACTAATGGAAAAAATGGCAGAGAATCGCTATCAAAACGCATGGGGATTACAACAGGATTTAGCCCGCTGTGTGCAAGACTGGCAAGAAAATAAAACGATTAAAAAATTTATTATTGGACAACAAGATATAACTGATAAATTTCACATTCCACAAAAGTTATACGGTCGGAATAAAGAAATCACGCAACTACAGAACACTTTTGCACATGTTTGTGAGGGAAAAACCGAGTTATTGCTGGTCAGTGGTTTCTCAGGTGTGGGTAAGTCGTTTCTAATTAATGAAGTTTATAAACCACTGACTGAAAAACAAGGTTACTTCATTAGCGGAAAATATGACCAATATCAGCGTAATATTCCCTATTTTGCACTAACACAGGCATTTAATGAATTTTGTAATTATTTACTGACAGAAAATAGTGAAAAATTAGCCTATTGGAAACAACAAATTTTAACCGCTGTTAAAAATAATGGACAAGTTTTAATTGAAATTATTCCCCGCTTAGAATTAGTCATTGGGTCGCAACCTGCTGTTTCGGCAGTTGGGGCGCAAGAAGCACAATATCGATTTAATCTGGTTTTTCAAGAGTTTTTCCGCATTATTAGTCAAGCAAATCATCCGCTAGTGTTATTCATTGATGACTTACAATGGGCAGATTCTGCCTCGTTACAATTATTAAAAACTATGATGAATGATAACACTCGTTATTATTCTTTAATAATTGGGGCTTATCGTGAAAATGAGGTAAATAAAACACATCCATTCATAATGATGCTGACGGATATTAAACAAACAACAATTACACATCTTTCTTTAGCTAATTTAACTTATGTAGATATTAATGATTTTATTGTAGATGCCCTATTATGCGATATGCAGGATACGCATCCATTAACCGAGCTGGTTTATCAAAAAACGCAAGGTAATGCGTTTTTTACAACGGCTTTTTTAAAAACATTACATGATGAGAAATTAATCAGTTTTAATACAAAACAACGTTATTGGGAGTGGAATTTATCACAAATTCAGGCAAAAAATTTAACTGATAATGTCCTGATTTTAATGGCAAGTAAAATTTCAAAATTTCCACTACTCACTCAATTAGTTTTACAACTCGCTGCATGTATTGGCAATCAATTTGATTTATATACCTTATCGCTAATAAATGACCTTTCTGCTTTTTCAACCTTAAAACAATTATGGGTTGCGATTTGTGAAGGATTAATTATTCCATTAGACACAAACTATAAATTAGTGCAAGACATTAGCGATGTAACGGCTAATAATCTTATTGCAAGCAATACACACTTTAAATTTCAACATGATAAAGTTCAACAAGCCGCCTATTCACTCATTCCCTCAGCCGACGGTATGGCTATTCATTTACGCATAGGGCGTTTACTCTTTGCCAATACGACACCCAAAGAACAAGACGATAAATTATTTGATATTGTTAATCAATGGAATGCAGGAAAAACCCTTATTACCGAACCTGCCGAACAAATACAATTAGCCGAGTTGAACTGTTTAGCGGGCGAAAAAGCTAAAGCTTCTGCCGCTTATTTACCCGCGCTTTCTTATTTTCAAACAGGACTCACACTATTAGGCGAACAGTGTTGGCAAACACACTACAGCCTGACCTTGCGCTTGAGCGAACAAGCGGCTGAATCAGCTTATTTAAATACTGATTTTGTTCAACTACAGATACTTACCGAACAAGTATTAAAACAAGTAACCACATTACTAGATAAAGTTAAAATTTATCATGTGATGATTCAAGCCTATATCGCTAAAAACCAACCATATCAAGCAGTAGAAACTGCACTGACTATTTTGCAATTACTAGATGTACATTTTCCTGTAAAACCAAAGGCTTGGCATATTAAAGCCAGCTTATGGCATACCCGTTGGCTATTACGTGGACGTGCAGTAGAAACGTTTACACATCATTTTCAGATGACTGACCCAAGACATCTCGCTATCATGCGAATTTTGTCTAGTGTCAGTTTTGCAAGCTATTACATAAAACCTGATTTATTTGTGCTTATTTCATTAAAACTAGTACAACTCTCTATAAAATATGGTAATACAGCTTCTTCTGCCATTGCTTATGCCAGTTGTGGCTTGGTCTTATGCTACGTCACGGGGGAAATTGAATTAGGCTATCAATTCGGTAAGTTAGCGTTAAAAATCTTAGATCAGTTTCCACAGAATGAATTTAAAGCCAAAACACTTTTTATGTTTAATAATTTCATTCGCTTCTGGAAAGAACATATTAAAGAAACATTAGTACCTTTCCAAGAAACCTACCATCTGGGGCTAGAATTAGGTGATTTAGAATCAGGCGCATTATCTGTTTTTTTATACGTTTGCCATGCGTATTGTTCAGGTGGACGGGAATTAAATCATTTAGAAAAAGAAAGTGCTGAATACGCAAAGATTATACAACAATTAAAACAAGATATTACACTACATCGCCATGCCATTTATCATCAAGCAATTTTAAATTTATTAGGTCGCACGGCTGACCCTTGTCTATTAAGCGGTGATAGCTTTGATGAGGCAACCGCATTACCATTACATCAATTAAATAACAATAAAACTATCTTATTCCGTTTTTATTCGACCAAACTCATGTTGTGTTATTGGTTTGAAAATTATACAGAAGCCTTACACTGTGCGACGCTAACGACACAGTACTTAGAAGCAGGAAAAGCTTTATTTATTGTACCTATTTTTATTTTCTACGATTCATTAACACAATTACAATATTTTGCTAATTCATCCCCCATTAATAAGCAAGTTATTTTACGTAATATAAGGTTAAATCAGAAAAAACTTAAACATTGGGCAACACATGCACCGATGAACTATTTACATAAATGGTGGTTAGTTGAGGCAGAACGTTGGCGGGTGTTGGGGCATGATAAAGAGTGTCGAGCTGCTTATGAGCAAGCAATTAGCCTTGCACAAACACATGAATATTGGCATGAAGAAGCCTTAGCGCATGAGTTAGCAGGTAAATTTTATTTAGCCCGCGAGAATATTCAACTTGCTCGTTTTTATCTACACGGTGCGCATTATGGCTGGATGCGGTGGGGCGCGCTTGCCAAAGTACGACATTTAGAAAACCGTTACCCACAGTTTTTATCTGCTAAACAACATAATACATCTAATAATATCTTATTTACCAACATCACCAGTAACAGTGAAGTCAGCAACACCAACTCGCAAAAACTAGATTTGCTCAGTGTATTAAAAGCCTCGCAAGCGATGGCAACGGAAATTGTTTTACCCCATTTACTCACGCATTTAATGAAAATCGTGTTAGAAAATGCAGGGGCGCAACGGGGTGTATTGATATTAGACAAACAAGGGCAATGGTTTATTGAAGCAGAGGGAAAAATAAATCCTTTGAAAATAAATGTATTACAGTCAACCCCTTTAGTGTTAAATCATAATACGGAATTACCTATTTCAATTATTCATTATGTCTTACGCACACAGGAAACCGTGGATTTACAAAATGCGGCGTATGAAGGACAATTTACAACCGATACCTATGTTACCGCACATAAAGCCAAATCTATTTTGTGCTTACCCTTAATTAATAAAGGAAAATTAGGTGGACTTTTATATTTAGAAAATCAATTAACCGCAGGCGTTTTTACACTAGAACGGTCACAAGTTTTAAGTTTATTAACTGCACAACTACTTATTTCTATTGATAATGCCAGACTGTATCAATCACTACGTGAAAGTGAAGAACGGTTTCGAGTAATTGCAGAAACAACACCGATTGCTTTTTTACTGACGCGCCCTGTGGATGGCTTTATTTTATACGCCAACCCACAAGCCAGTTTAACTTTTGGTATTCCTAATGAAGATTTTGTCCATTCATATACAACAATGTTATATAGCAATCCCAGCGAAAGAACACATATTCTCTCGCAATTTAGCCAAATGGGTTCAGTACGGGATTATGAAGTACGTATGAAGCGGGGTGATGGGCAACTTATTTGGGTATCCCTGTTTGTTGCACCTATTTTATTTGAACAACAACAAGTATTACTTAGCACTTATTATGATATTACCGACCGCAAACGTATGGAACAAGAACGTTTATTATTGGTGCAAGAACGCGAAGCAAAAAACACAGCCTTACGCTTAAATAAAGAAATTCAAGCGCAAAAAGAGGAGCTTTCTAGCACTCTCGCCCGTTTACAAGCGACACAATGCCAGTTAATAGAAGCTGAAAAAATGGCAGCATTAGGGAATTTGGTTGCAGGTGTTGCCCATGAAATAAATACCCCTGTTGGTATTAGTATTACAGCAGCATCACAATTAGAATTAAATACTGAAGAATTACAACAACAATGCGAACAAAATAAATTAAAACGTGCGGATTTAAATAATTATTTAGACAATACAGTACAAATTAGCCAGCTATTACTCGTTAATCTTCATCGTACTGCGGAATTGGTAAATCGGTTTAAACAAATTGCGGTTGAACAATCTAGCGAACAACAACATACATTTTATCTAAAAGCACATTTGAATAACATTTTAACCAGTTTGCAGCCTTATTTTCATCATACCGCTCATCAGGTACATATTCATTGCGATGATAAGCTACGTATTGTCAGTTATTCTGGCATTCTGACCCAAGTTTTTACGCATTTAATTACAAACTCTTTAACGCATGGTTTTCATGATATAACGGAAGGTACTATCGACATTACTGCCCAACTAGACGCGACACATCTCACTATTCTTTATAAAGATAATGGTAATGGCATTCCAATGGTGGTACAAACACATTTATTTGAACCTTTTGTCACAACTGACCGTCAACATGGTAAAAGTGGATTAGGATTACATATTGTTTACAATCTTGTTGTTCATCATTTGAAAGGACAAATTCGTTATTTACACACAACAGAACAAGGCACACAATTTTCTTTAGTCATCCCTTGCTTAGCTGATAATTTTTAGTCTGCTTAAATAGAAAATTTGGTAGTGCTAAAGAGAAAGTGATATTAAAATAAGAAAACAGAAGAAAGAGAAGAGTCCCTAAAATGCTAACCTGCCCAAGCTGTAAAGCGACACACATCGTGAAATACGGAAAAACCCGCACAGGGACACAAAACTACAAATGTCGCGAATGCGGACGGAGATTTGTAGAACAACCCACCAAGAAATACATAAGCCAAGAGACGTGGGCACAGGTGGACAAGCTATTAAAAGAAAAACTCTCGTTAAGAGGAATAGCCCGTGTTACGGGAATCTCAGGCACATGGCTACAACATTATGTCAATGGTTTGTATGCGCAACAAAGACTAGAACAAGCGGTTAAAAAAAAGGACAGTTGCGCTTAGAATGCGATGAGATGTGGTCATTTGTTGGGCAGCGTCGCCAGAAAGTGTGGGTATGGTTAGCGTTAGATAGAGACTCACGAGAGGTTGTCGGGATTGCCTTTGGAAAGCGAGATGCGGAGGGAGCGCAAGCACTCTGGGACTCACTCCCAGCGGTATATCGGCAATGTGCAGTCTGTTACACCGACTTCTGGGAAGCGTACCAGAAAGTTCTACCGAGTAAACGGCATAAAGCGGTAGGGAAGGAGACGGGGCTGACCAATCATATAGAGCGATTTAATAATACGTTAAGACAGCGTGTCAGTCGTTTAGTGAGGAAAACCTTATCTTTCTCCAAGAAGATAGAAAATCACATCGGGGCTACTATTTTTTTCATTAATGATTATAACAAATCACTGCTTCTTTAGCACTACCGAAAATTTTTTATTTTTTATAAATTATCTGAATACTATGAACCCCCTATATTTTCACGATATATTGTTGCTTATAAAAACGCTTATAATAATTTAACCAACTTAATATTCGAGTAACGCCACTATGTTATGGTGTGCCTAAACAAGAGAACTAACACGTTACGCACGCTTACTGCTTATCCTTGCTTGTTTAGCATTGCTAATAAAAAGTTCTATATCCTGCATAAACAATATTTTCCAATCCCTTTATAAAAATGGTATTCGATAATTATTTTAAAAAACAATAAAGAGACCAGCATCTTAAATTGATGTTATCCGTTATTCATCTTTCTTATACATTTGTGCAAGAATTCTAATAAACGTTAAATGAGAAACAAAATGAATGAATCCGCACTTTTTCTAAATAAACTCACACAAAAAACGCTTGCCTTAATCTTAGCGGGAGGACGTGGTTCACGCTTGCATGAGTTGACTGATTGGCGCGCAAAACCTGCCGTGCCATTTGGTGGAAAATTTCGGATTATTGATTTTCCACTCTCTAATTGTATGAATTCAAAAATTCGACGGATTGGTGTTATTACACAATATAAATCGCATTCACTTATACGGCATATTCAAAAAGGCTGGGGATTTTTACGTGGAGAATTCGGGGAATTTGTAGAACTTTTACCTGCGCAACAACGGTTACAAGAATCTTGGTACTCAGGTACTGCTAACGCGGTTTATCAAAATTTAGACATTATTCGCAATCATAAACCTGATTATGTTTTGATTTTAGCAGGCGACCATATTTATAAGATGGATTATAGCTATATGTTAGCGGAGCATGTAAAGCGTAAAGCTGATTTAACCGTTGCTTGTTTAGATGTTCCCTTAGAAAGCGCGCGCAGTTTTGGCGTTATGCAAGTCGATAAAAGATGGCGAATTAAGACATTTGCGGAAAAACCTGAAAATCCGCTCCCTTCACCCAATAATCCAAATTATGCACTGGCTTCTATGGGGATTTATATTTTTAATACAGATTTTTTGTATGATCAGCTAGTTTATGATGCAAAAGAAACCTCTGACCATGATTTTGGTAAAGATATTATTCCCCGCGTGATTAAAGAAAATAAAGTTTTTGCTTACCCTTTTCGAGATATACAACAAACAGGACAAGTGGGCTATTGGCGCGATGTTGGGACGATTGATGCGTATTGGGAAGCTAATATGGAGTTAATTGCGGTTACTCCGCCGCTCAATTTATATGATCATGAATGGTCGATTTGGACATATCAAGAGCAACTACCCCCTGCTAAATTCGTATTTAATGATGAAGGACGGCGTGGATATGCTGTTGATTCTACGGTTTCAGGCGGTTGTATTATTTCAGGCGCGTTAATTGACCATTCACTTTTATTTTCCAATGTGATTGTGGACGATTATTCTGTTTTAAAAGACTGTGTTATTTTGCCTGACGTGCGTATAGCACAAAATTGTCGTCTTACGAAAGCGATTATCGATAAAGGTTGCTACATTAAGGCAGGGACAGTGATTGGAGAAAATCATGAAGAAGATAAGAAACGTTTTCGTATCAGTGAAAAGGGTGTAGTGTTGGTCACACCTGAAATGTTGGAACAATATATTCACGAATCACCTATTTATCCACGTTCACATACCGCTATTTTGCACGGTTCACAAGAATCAACACTGTCAACCACAGCTATACAGAAAAAAGCTAAAAAAACGAAAAAAAATCACAAAAAAACCCGCATTCACTCTGGTTATCTCGTAAAATAACCCGTTTAACATCGCTATATCAAAAACGATTTTTCATGACTGCTGAATCTCATTTTTAAAAAATGCGTTGATTCACTGGTTATTTATAATTAATAAATTTTGTACGGAGAAATATAAACATGACAAATATCGCTACTCTTTTGGGTACAGAAGCGGAGTCGTTATTAAATCACCAAAGCAAAGGAATTCCAAAAGAGATGCTTTCTTTACCCGGTCCTGATTTTATGGATCGTGTGATGAGCTTGACGGATAGAAAACCCAGTGTATTACGTAGTTTGGGTGGAATGTTTAATCATGGTCGTTTAGCGGGTACGGGCTATCTTTCTATTCTGCCTGTTGATCAAGGCATCGAACATTCTGGCGGTGCTTCTTTTGCCCCCAATCCCATTTATTTTGACCCTGAAAATATTGTAAAACTAGCCATTGCTGGCGACTGTAACGCGGTGGCTTCTACGCTGGGCGTGTTAAGTTCTATCGCACGAAAATATGTACATAAGATTCCTTTCATCGTCAAAATTAACCACAATGAAATTCTCAGTTATCCCAATATTTATGATCAAACCCTGTTTGCAAAAGTAGAACAAGCCTTTGATATGGGAGCGGCTGCGATTGGCGCAACGATTTATTTTGGTTCTCATGAATCGCGTCGACAAATTGAAGAAATCAGTGAAGCCTTTGCTTTAGCACATGATTTAGGAATGGCGACAGTATTATGGGCGTATTTACGTAATCCTGCTTTTAAACAAGGGGATACAGACTATCACACCGCCGCAGACTTAACAGGTCAAGCCAATCATATCGCGGCAACAATCAATGCGGATATTGTAAAACAAAAACAAGCAACGAATAACGGTGGTTATAACGCCATTAAATTCGGCAAGACTCATCCTAAGGTTTACAGTGAGCTGACAACAGACCATCCCATTGATTTAACCCGTTATCAAGTTGCTAATTGCTTTATGGGACGGGCGGGTTTAATTAATTCGGGTGGTGAGGCGGGTGGTAAAGATGATTTGAAAGATGCTGTGCGGACAGCCGTGATTAATAAACGGGCGGGTGGCACGGGTTTGATTTCGGGTCGCAAGGCTTTCCAAAAACCAATGGATGAGGGGGTAAAACTACTTCATGCCATTCAAGATGTTTATTTATCTAGTGAAGTCACCATTGCTTAAAACCGTTTCTTGCTAAAAAAAATGGGCGGTGTGTAACAGATACACTACGCCCATTTGTTCTAAGAAAAATATACGAATTATCACGCTTTGCTAATGCCTCATTAATTTACTTCACTATACAACCGACTCATAAAGCGCGAGTAAATTTCTCCTAACGTTTCTTCGTCAAACATTTCATTTAGTGTATATCGTAGTGCGTCTAACTCTCGTTGTTGCGTCGCGCACATAGCTTCCAAACGATTGGCTTTATCTACTGCCATAGCTGTTTGGCGTATAGAGCTGGTTAATACATTTGCATTAACATCACTCGTTTCTGTACGACTTCTTACGTCTAAAGTTGCGTCTATCATGACAGTCACCTCGTTAAATAGTTGTTGGGTACTGAGTTGATGGTAATAAATGCAAGACTTATACCGCGTACATCAAATTTAAAACCTTAATCCATACTTTATATTATAAAGCTATTCTGAGCGTAGCGTTTTAAACGATAACGGGGTACAACTTGACTCTCTAAAATAAGTATGGGCAGACAAGTAAGGGGTAAAGGACTTTTGCGACGGCTAAAGGGGGTATTTTTCAGACAATTGGTCAAGACGTACTCTTTTTCACATCAATGTACAAACTTTATACAGCGAAAACCAATTAATCCTGCTAATAGCTACAATAATGACAGGTGATTCGGTAGATATCTATGCAATATATATTCACAAACTATAACCTAGTTTAAATATAATGTGCTTATTATTTTCTTCAAGTCACTCTTTGCATAAAAATCTCAGCAGTGCCAAATAAACCTTACTTTCCTCATTCAAATAAAGCGTGTCTTTATCCTTCTCTATTTAGTACTATCATAACTGTCTGATTGGCGAATAACACATTATTATTCAATGGTATTTAAATCAGCCGATGGTATTGTTACCTTGCAAGCGGAAGCTGCTTTTTTACGCGCACGCAATCCAAAACACTGTTCATCTTCTGAGGTTGCCAACTCACATTTACCCTGCTGATGTAACAAACTGTGCATTTTTTGCATCTGCTGGTCCAATAAATGAATATCATCTAACATATTATTAATCGCATATTGCATAGAATCCATTTCCGACATGTCACCATCACAAGGCATACCATACGCATCAAAAATCTTTTTCTCTGTCTCCTGTTTATAGCGTTCTTTCCAATGAATATCCACATTAACGATTTTTGCAGGAATACCCACCATCGTTGCACCCTCAGGAACATCTTTAACAACCACCGCATTAGAACCAATCCGCGCGCCATCATGTACTTCAATAGGTCCTAATACTTTTGCCCCCGCCCCCACTACCACATTATTCCCCAAACTAGGATGACGTTTACCTTTTTGCCAAGACGTACCGCCCAAGGTAACGCCATGATATAAAGTACAATCGTCTCCAATAATAGCGGTTTCCCCAATCACCACGCCCATACCATGATCAATAAAAAACCGCCGTCCAATCACAGCCCCCGGATGAATTTCAATGCCTGTCAACCAACGGGCAAATGTGGACAAAGTACGCGCCAATAATTTCCAATTCGCCTGCCACAAACGATGACTTAATCGATGCCACAAAATCGCATGTAATCCGGGATAGTTTAATAAAATCTCTACAGTGCTACGAGCTGCGGGGTCGCGCGCAAAAATGCAAGCAACCGTTTCACGTAAATCGTTTAACATGATTATTATCCTACTTGTAAAATCAACTTTATTCCTCTTTTCCAATTAAGAACCATTCTGCTGAAAGAATCAACTATCCAACAAAATTCTACTTTTTTAAAGAAATAAGAAAATCAAGCTAATAAACAAGCCTATAAAAATTAGGTTTATATAACACCAAATAAATACAAGAAATTAATATTTATTCAGTTACAAAATAAGCAACAGCATAAACAGTAATCAAGATAAACCAACCCCTCTATTTTATCTTTATAGAACAATTAATCATGTTAATTTTTTGGATATAAGAGGGATTAGTGATAAGAAGAGCGGTTATGAGGGTGATGCCATAAACCAGATAAAAAAAGGTGTTTTCTATGTATTAGGCTTTTGTTCTAATTTCATCAATAAATTTAGCCGAAACACCATTAACAATAGAACGATTAATCATAGGATGATCTTCATCTTTTGCACCAAAATCAGTATCAGGATGATAAGCAATAACCACCAACTCATCCGTCGCATCCGTATGAAAAGAATGTATCGTATCTGTTGGAATAACAAAAATATCACCAACAACTAAAGGAACTTGATGGTCAGGTGTTGCACAAACACCTTGCCCACGAATAACCATACCAATTCTAACGCTAGGATGCGTATGTGGCGTTTGATTGGTTTGTGGCGGAAAAAATAGCGCGTTTAAACACGCATCACCATATTTAACGGGTGGAATCAATAAAGAATCTGTACAACCATCGATATAACATAAGCGTCCGCGCGGTTCTACTGCCCCGCCCAAACTAAATATTCCCCGATAGTCTAAGCGTTCAATAATAATGGCTTGTCCTGTACAACGAATTTCACCTTCAGTAACACAGGCATACATACCTGCATAAACAGGTAGCTTAAAATGCCCTGTTAATATTGATTCACCATCATGCTGATATAAAAAACAAGTGCTACCAGCAGGCACTACAAATGAAGCAGTACCTGATAAAGCATGTAATTTTGACGGAAATGCGAGAGTCGATTCGTCATACAATAAAGCAGTTTGAAAGGAGAATAAGCGGACAATGTGCATGAGTAATATTATTTTAATGGTGGAAAGGGTGATGAGAATGCACAACCATTGTGCGCCGTTAAGGCTATTTGACTCTGTGGGATTCGTCAATAATCAATGATTATTTTCTCCTAAAAATCTCCCTGTACTTATACACAAGCCTATATCTCACTAAATTACCTGCAAAAGTGGCAACCTGACACAACCCCTTTTAAAAAAGTGCGTTATGGTGCAAAAAGACACATCTAACGCACCCTACAAATTTTTTTACAAGCAACCACAATTTTCACTATTAGTACTTCTTAAAAAAAGCGCAGTAATCCAAATGAACGACGAAAGAACTTAAACACATCTAAATAAAATACTGCAAGATTAATAACTAAGATTTTAATGTGGACAACTTTTTATTAATTTCTAACTCCATCATACGTTGCAACAACGACAACTTAAAACCGCCCACATTTTCCATTGCTTCTATATAGTTAGTGAAATAACCCTCAGCAATAATTCCTGCAATGGTATCCGTCATTCGTTTAAATGCACTATAAACTCGCTCCGCCTCATCTAACTCGAATGTTCGTAAACATTTACCAAGAAAAACCTGTTGTAAACGGCTGGTCATGCCAAACATATAAGGATTTGTAACCCGTTTAGCAATATGGATTAAACCGACCGCCCATTGCTGTCGCCAAAAGTGAACATCATAATTACCGCAGATAACCGCTAAATACCACGCTTTCAATGTCCCCTCACGGGTTTTACGCTCATCATCCTTAAACACTGCGGCTGTTGGTTCATAAGCATAGAGCGTGTCATAAAAGACTTTTACTAGCCCGTCTGCCCACTGCTCTAGTTGTGGCGCGTATTTCCTCAGAATATCATAATCTTGCTGGGACAACCCTGTTAGAGTTGTCATATCTTTCAGCGTTTGCTCCATCGTTTTCTCCTCATCAATGTTGGTATTTCATCGCTTTGCTTTACAGCATAAATAATTAACCCAATTCCACAAGGCAAGAAATGAACCCGTTTCTACTCTGACTATCAAACACGGATAACACCACTTCAAGCAGCGTTATCCATTTCCTTAACACACGCCACACTTACCAGTTATTCAAGTCGTTGCGCTAACTACCTATAAATGACGTTTTTTACAAATGACAATAACCATTTACGATGCAGGTGTTTGTTCACCCTCTAAAATTTGTTTGGCAACGGCTAAATGTGCTGTTGTACCTAACAATAACACCGTGTCACCTACTTGCAACTCCTCATCAGGCTCAGGATTAATCAAATGTTTTTCACCCCGTCCGATACCAACAATACTCGCTCCTGTACGACTGCGTAACGCAACCTCACGGATTAAATGTTTCACAACAGGCGACGCTTGCGTTAATGTGACACAAGTTAATTGCGCTGTTTGCAACAATGTTTTTGGGGCTGGTATGTTCTGCTTATGATGATCGCTCAAACTTTCCCGAATAGTTAAATGCAACTTTGAATACAACATATTAAACCGTTTCCACATGGCGCGAACACTCCACGCCAAAAAGAGGAAAAGCACAACAAGTACCTGCCAAGGCGGTAAAATCGTTAAACTAAGCACCATTAACCAAATACTTAACAGTACAACACCCGTGATAAAAATAATCATGGTAAATACCGCTTGAATATGCGTTTTATGTTGGTTACTACTCAAATGTTCTGCACTTAATTCTGCTAACGCCATTGCTAAGGCTTGGAACTTAAAAAGGGTGTGCATCATAATCGGCAGACTTAAAAACATAGTGACAGTCCACAAAATAGTATGTTGTATTAAATAATTATCGCTAAAAACTACCCACTGATATTTATTTAATGTGTTTGCACCAATGAATAACGTTGCAACAATAAGAATATTCAAAACGATAGGAAACGCCATTTTGAATAAAATTTGTTTGATAACCTGCTGCTCATCACTATTACGTGTTGGCGACAAATTACTAACCCATTGATGATAAAGATTTAAAAAAGATAATATTGACGGCGAAACCCATTTTTCTAAAAAAACCACGACAGCATCCGAATTTTTAATTAAATAAGGGGTTAAGAGCGTTGTTATAACAGAAACCATAACGGCTATTGGATATAAAAACTCGCTAGTCACAGAAAGCGTTAAACCTAACTGAGCGATAATAAAAGAAAACTCCCCAATTTGAGATAAACCCATTCCAACCCGCAAGGATGTACGAGTATCATTACCCGCGAGAAACGCGCCTATTGAGCAAGTTACAATTTTTCCAACCACCACAGCAATGGTAATAACCAAAATAGGTAAAGCATAAGTAATTAATAAAATTGGATTAATTAACATACCTATTGTGACAAAAAACACCGCGCTGAACATATCGCGCACAGGCTCAATGAGTATGCCAATTTTGGCATTTTCCCGACTTTCCGCGACCAATACACCCGCTAAAAACGCGCCAAGCGCAACGCTATAGCCTAACCATGCAGCCATTAAAGACACACCAAAACAAATACCAAGTGTCGCAATCAACAACATTTCATTGTTACGATATTGAGCAATGTAGCGCAATGCTTTTGGCACAGACAACAAACCAATAATCATAACGAGGGCTAAAAAAACCGTTAGTCGTCCAATCATGCCTAACAGCTCGCTCATCTGCAACGACCCTGTTAGTGCGACACTAGACAACAATGCCAACATAGCAATGGCTAAAATATCTTCAATAATCAATACACCAAAAATAAGCGTTGCAAAACGTTCTTTAGTTAAATTTAAATCTTGTAATGCTTTGATAATAATGGTTGTTGAAGAAATAGACAAAATTGCGCCTAAAAAAAGGCTGTCCATTGCATTCCAGCCAAACCACTGTCCTAAATGATAACCAACCCATACCATCACCAAAATTTCTAAAAAAGCGGCAATAAATGCAGTTGCCCCCACTTTTAACAATTTACTGAGTTGAAAATGTTGCCCAATGCTGAACATCAACAAAATCACGCCTAATTCAGCTAATGTTTTAATCGTTTGCTCATCTTGTACCAACATAAACGGCGGGGTATGAGGACTGATGATTAATCCCGCGACAATATAGCCTAAAACAACAGGTTGCTTAAAACGGTGAAAGAGTATTGTCACTGCCCCCGCAATCACCATAATAACAGCCAAGTCTTGAAGTAAATCAATATGATGCATTATTAAAAAAGCCTCTCTATGCCATAAAATAATTTTGTGAATAAATTTGTCCTTTAAAGAACTATAGGTAGCAATTTTCAGAAAACAATGGTTTAAAAATGACTTAAATGGTTTTAATTAAAAAATCAGCATTATTTCCCTTAATTTGTCCCTACTAATCCATCAAGTCATAAAATTATTTTAGATATTTATATTGGTTGTATCGTCTAATTTAGACAAAATTGAATAAATCTAATAACTTTTACTAATAAACATCCACAGGACTATTTTTATGAAAACAACAACAACGCTTACCTTAGTTTCTCCATCCCCCCTAACCCAACGCAGTTTATTAGTACACCGCTACGGCATGGTAGGGGCGCGTCCTAAAGCCTATTTACATGCGGGATTACATGCAGATGAATTACCCGGTTTATTAGTTTTACATCATCTACAGCAATTATTGGATAATGCGGCAGAAAATGGCGAAATTATCGGGGAAATTGTCCTTGTACCCGTCGCAAATCCAATCGGTTTAGGACAATATTTAAATGGACATTTAGTTGGACGTTTTGATTTTGAAATAGGCAAAAATTTCAATCGAGATTATCCCGATTTAACAGAGGCCGTGTTAGCCATCGTTGAACCACAACTCACTAATTCTGCAACACAAAATGTGCAATGTATTCGTAGCGCGTTGCAACAACAGCTACAAATTCAAAGTAATGACACTGAACCAGAAGCCTTAAAAAAAGCCTTATTACGCTTATCTATTGATGCGGATGAAGTATTAGACTTACACTGCGACGGGGAAGCCTTAGTACATTTATATGTTTCAAAACATCATGTTGAACAAGGAATGACACTGGGCGCGCAACTGGGCGCGAAAACCATTTTAGTCGAGGACAATGTAGGTGGTGACTCATTTGACGAAGCGAATGCTGGGATATGGTGGAAATTGCGCGACAGGTTGCCAGACACCTTCCCTATTCCGTTAGCCTGCTTTTCGACAACCATAGAATTACGTGGGCGTGCCGACGTGGATGATACGCTTGCCCGTTCTGACGCGTTAAATCTTTTCCGCTATTTGCAACGGCGCGGAATTATCGCAGGCAAACCTGAACCATTACCCGCCTTACTCTGTAAACCAACGCCTTTAGAAGGTGCAGATGTTCTTAAAGCCCCGCTTGCAGGCATACTGGCGTATCACAAAGCACTTGGCGAATATGTTCACGCGGGCGAAGTAGTTGCTGATGTTGTCAATATCACGGCAAGCTCTCCCGAACAATCCCGTATTCCTGTAATTAGTCAAACAGATGGGGTTATTTTCGCGCGTCGATTAGAAAAATTAGTGCGTCCGGGGGAGAGTTTTTGCAAAATTGCAGGTACGCATAAACTCGCGCATCGGAAATATGGTAAATTGTTAGGTAATTGATATAAAAATGAAAAACCCTATATAAATGAAAAAGTTTTTTTATTTATTAATTCTGATTCAGACAGATTCTAAACGGATATTACCGCTATAAACGGCAGTATCCGTCATTTTTATACATCATCGCTCTGTTTGTAACAAATAATCCAACCACCGATTGCTTAAATATTCTTGTAACGTATTTTGTTGCAAACGCGCGTTTAAATTATCTATATCTATCCATTCAAGTGGTTGCTCTTGCCACGAACAGGCGAAAACCGCTTTAGTACGCATTCCCGTCACAGGGTCTATTTGCCATTGTAAACACTGAGCGCAAACACCTTTGAGCATACACTGCATAGTGCTGTAAACCGCGCCTGTAAAATCTGTTTTATCCACAAAATAGTCACGGAACGCGCCACAGCGAGCGTTTTGAACCGCGCGCAATAAGGCAGGACTGCCCAGCACTAACACCCGATTAACCACAGATAAAGGAATAGGTTGCACGGTTTGGGCGTAGCGACTTAACGCATCAAGCATCGAGTCGACAAAATGCAGGTCTTGTGGACGACCGTTAGTAAGCGGTGCTGTACTATCTGTTACCCAAACAATCACATCCGCCGCTGCTTCTAATTCAGTTTGACAATAAATATCTGTTGCTGAAGAAAAATGGGCGAAACACACTACCCGATTACCCGCCTGACGCATAGCGCGCCCAACCATGCAACTGTTTACAATACCCGCTTGTTCGGCAATGATTAAAACCGTTTCATTTCCATCACCAATGCGAGTACGTACCCCTGTTGGCCCCATTACTGCAAGCGGTTGTCCTGCTTGAAAAGTTGCGACCAGACGCGCGCTTGTACCTATTTTCTGAATTAAAAATTCAATTTCGCCACTGTCGGGTTGAACTTGTGAGGCAAACAATGCGAGGGCTTCCATGTGTAAGCGTGTACCTGCGATAACAGGGGCAAGACTTTCATAATTTTGCACACGGAAAAATTGTCCTGCTTGATAACGGCGAGCGGCAAGCGGTGCGCGAACGGTTAACGCAAGCGTTTGTTGACAACGGTGTTCCACTTTAACAACAATGGCTTGTAATTGGTCATAAAGGTAAGCACGAAAGGTTTGATAGGCGCGCTCATCCCCAATTTGTTGCACTCGCTCGGCAAAACTGGCCACAATCTGCGGGTAAATTTTTTGCGCGGACGCAATGGCTTTAACCACGCTTCCATGAAAAACAGGATGAGTATCACCCACTAAGGAGACACAACGTCCATCCTGCTGATACGAGGTAAATGCACCAAAATCAGAAACTTTACAATGAGCAGGTTTAACATCAGTTTGTTGTAAAGTATCTTGTTGACGGGTATATAAACGATATTGAAAACCATCCCTTTCTAATTCACCTTGATGTTCAAACGCATAAGCGACATTTGGACGCGCCCCTGTTGCAATAAAAACCGAGCGTGCAGATAAACATATCACTGCACCATCGCGTTTAAACTGAATAGCGGTTAAATGTCCCTCTGCATCTAAGTGGGCATGGTCTGGCTCGGCGTTTTCCACGTAAAAAATGCCTTCAGCCAATGCCTTATTTAATTCCTCATGATTGCGAATATAGGCAGGTGAGGCTTGTAAACTGCGACGATAAGCGATAGTAACACCGCCCCAGCGATGGAGTAATTGACGCAAATCGGGTGGTGTACCTGCCTGTTGGGCGCGGATTTTTTCAGCACGAACAGCGCGGGCATGGCTTAAAAACTCATCTAAAATTTCTAATGATTTTGTATCTAATCCCTGACGTAAACTACTTTCCCCCCATTGTTCGCTTAAAATTTCATAACGAAATAACGTTTTTTCAATTTGTAATAAATAATACGCTTGCACTTCCGTTGCGGTATCTGCGCCTGTTAATCCCCCGCCAATGACAACCGCAGGAAGGCGAATTTGTAAATTCGCTAAACTATTCAGTTTTGCCGCACCCGTGAGTTGTAAAGTCATTAAAAAATCATTGGCTTGACGCATTCCAATTGCCAAACTATTCGGAATTGCTAAGGCTTGTGGTAATCCTGCACCAACCGCAATAGCAAGATGGTCAAAGCCTAACGCCCATACATCTGCTATCGTCAATGTTCCCCCAAAACGCACACTACCAAATACTTGATAATGCGTGCGACGCAGTAACGATAAGTAAATCAATTTTAAAAAATTTTTATCCCAACGAACCGTAATCCCATATTCTGCCACACCACCAAACCCCGCCATAATGCGCTCGGCCAGTGGTTCTTGTAGTTGAGCATAATCACGGATAGGTTGTGTCAAGAATTCAATTGGTAATGGTTCTATTTTTAGCCCATCCACGCCCACGACGGCGAAGCCTTCCATTAACAAATGATGCGCAAGGGTAAATCCTGCAGGTCCTTGTCCTGCAATCAGGACTTTTAGCCCATTATATGGACAGGGTAAATATTGTTTTTGCCGTAGGGGATTCCAACGTGTGAGCAAATCATAAATTTCTACACCATAAGGCAATGCTAAAACATCCGTTAAAATGCGTGTTTCTGCTTGAGGAATATCAACAGGGTCTTGTTTTTGATAAATACAGCTCTTCATACAATCATTACAAATCCGATGCCCTGTTGCAGGACAAAAAGGATTATCAACCATGAGCATGGCAAGCGCACCAATCGTGTGAGCTTGTCGCTTGAGCAGGTGCATTTCAGAAATTTTTTCTCCTAATGGACAGCCTGTTAGCGTTACGCCTAATGGGTCAATTTTTAAAGTTAGTTCCCCTTTTTTCTCAGGAAAGCCTTTTGAGCAAAAATCACCATCATGCTCATGACAATACACGCAATAATCAACTTCACTTTGCACTTGACGGGCTGACATACGCGAATCTGTTAAATTAAAACCTTCTCGCTGTTGCTGTCCGTCTGTTATCAAACAGTCAATACTTTGATGTTTAACGGGAATTGTGTGGATTAAGTCATCATGATTGCGTTGATTAGGTAAGTGAAAACTGACCCAGTTTTGTACAAACTGTTGTGCGTCTGGTTCACGTAGCGCGTGAATGCACCATTGCGTTAATTGCTCTATCTCTTGCTTATAATCACTTGTATTACTTAAATAATATTGTCCTAATTGGGCTATTGCAAATTCCAAATCCGCTGTGTTTATTTGATATTTTTCAAATTCAGTGACAAGCCAATCTTGCAAATCAGCAAACGGTATTAAGGTTTCTACTTTGTTTAACCGCCGCCGCGCCCGCCGTTGTACGAACCATTTTTTAAATTCAAATATAGGGTTATGGTTTAAGGTTTGCTGGTTTGCCTTATTTAACGCGGTTTCTAGTCCAAACAACTGCGCAATAAAAATCTCTAATAGTGGCGCACAGGCTACTAATAATGTACTGATTTCAATGGGTGTAAATTCACAATTTGCATGACGATAAGCTAATAAATCGGTTTTTAATGCGGGCGATTGTTCGGCTAAAAAGTCGAGAAATTGCTGGTCAAAACGATAAAGTGTTTCTAAACGGGATAAATCCGCAAATGTGAAGCCGTTAAAGGGATAAGGTGCAGACATAGTTTTTCGTGTAATGGTTGTTAAAGGACAATTTTTTAATTAAAGGTGGTTTAAAACAAGATTTTCAGAATAATTGAGGCTAAGCAAATTATTGCTGTTTCTCTCTGGAAACCTTGAGAATTCTGTTAGTCCTGAAAATTCTATCGTGAACAACGCTTACGCTGTTCTTTGACAAGTTAGATGATAATGATTATCATTTGCTATAGAATGCAATATCATCGTCTGGAAAATATCATGAAAATACAAATAGTAGCGATTTTAGTGGGCTTGTTATCGAGCATACAGCCTATTCACGCCAGTGATGCAATTATTGTCTATTCTGCACGGATGGCGCATCTGATTAAACCTTTATTTGATGCTTATACGAAAAAAACAGGGGTTTCCATCAAATTTATTAGCGCGAAAGAAGAAGAACTGCTTGAACGTTTGGTAATTGAAGGAGAAAACACCCCAGCCGATTTATTATTAACGGTAGATGTGGGCAATTTATGGCTGGCAACGGAAAAGCAGGTATTGCGTCCAATAGATTCTGCTACGTTGGAAAAAAATATTCCTGCTCATTTGCGCGACCCTGAAAAGCGTTGGTTTGGGTTATCTGTGCGCGCACGTCCGATTATGTATAACACAGAAAAAATTAAACCAGAAGAATTAAAAGATTATGCAGATTTAGCTAACCCAAAATGGCAAGGTAAATTGTGTTTACGGACAGCAAAAAAAGTTTATAACCAGTCTTTAGTCGCAATGTTCATTGCGCGTGATGGCGTGGAAAAAACTAGAGCTGTATTAATGGGATGGGTAAATAATCTTGCGTTACCCGTACTCTCTAGCGATACACAGGTTATTGAATCTATTGCCAATGGACAATGTGAGGTTGGCATTGCAAATACTTATTATTTAGGGCGTTTACAACACGATAATCCAAATTTACCCGTTGCTATTCATTGGCATGATGGTGTACACATCAATATTTCTGGCGCAGGCGTAACGAAATATGCGAAACATCCTGACTTAGCAATACAATTGCTTGAATGGTTATCAAGCATGGAAGCACAAGACCAATTTGCTGAATTAAACTTTGAATATCCTGCTAATCCACAGGTTAAATTATCGGCGATTGTAGAAAAATGGGGGAGTTTTACCGCTGATACTTTACATGTTTCTGAAGCAGGGCGTTTGCAACTAGAAGCAACCCATTTAATGGAGCAAGTGGGTTATCGATGACGATAACATGATGAGATTTAACCGATTTAAGGAGGTGTTATTTTATTGAAATAAGAGGTTATAAATATGCACGTTTCCCTCAAATTTAGTTTACATGTGTTTTTTCTGCTAATTATTGCTGTTTTTCTTTTTGTTTTTCTGCGGGTTGCTAGCTCGGTAAATGCTGAACAACATCAATTTTATCGATTTCAGCTTAATCAATTTAAAACCACTCACGCACAACTCAATCAAATGATTATCGAATACCGTTACGAATTATTAGCCTTTCGTGACAATTTTGATAAAGAATTAGCCATTTTACAGCAATTACATGCTGAATTAACCCATATTCCTGCTTTTATTGATGCCGTTAATCAATCTGTAATGACTGAGTCTTTAGCCCAACAGGTTAATTTACTCATGAATAAACAAGCCATTATTATTGATTTTCGAGCGCAAAGTAAGCAGTTAAAAACGGCATTAAATTATTTAGAAGTGTTAAATTCTCAAATGGCGGGGGCAAGTTTTCAGCAAAATGAATGGTTTTTAGAATTTACCTTAAATGAGTTGTTATCTAAAATTGCGTTATTCAATACGGCAAAAGATGCGGAATTAGCGCAAAATTTACATGCCGTGGTGGAAAATGCAACGGCTTTTAAAACGGATTATGAAAAGTCCAGTAATAGTAAGTTAATGGAAGAGGTTATTGATAATGTTAATATTATCTTGCAAGCTAAGCCACATGTTGACCAGTTGACGACAAACTTGTTGACTTTACCGTTGTTAGCAAATTTGGAAAAGATAGAGAGTATTTATGATAATGGGTATCAAGCAGCGTTAAGCCAAGCAAATACTTATCGTGTAACGGCTTATTTACTCTCTTTGTGCTTGTTAGCATGGGTTGCGTGGTTATTTATTCATCATCTGTATAAAATCAGAAATGCGTTAAAACGCGCAAATGCAGAAATTAGCCATTTAAATACGAAATTAGAAAAGGAAAATGTTCGTTTAAGTGCAGAATTGGATATTACACGTCAATTGCAACAGATGATTTTACCTAAAGCGCATGAGTTAGCCGCGATTGAAGATTTAGATATTGCAGGGTTTATGCAACCTGCGGAAGAAGTAGGTGGTGATTATTATGATGTTATTCAGCATCATAATCGAATAAAAATCGGTATTGGTGATGTAACAGGGCATGGGTTAGAAAGTGGGGTGTTAATGTTAATGGTGCAAACGGCGGTACATACGCTGTTAGTGCATAATGAAAAAGACCCCGTTAAATTTTTAGGAACATTAAATAAAACCATTTATAGCAATGTTCAGCGGATGAATTGTGATAAAAATTTATCTTTATCTATTATTGATTATTATGATGGACAATTGTATTTAAGTGGACAACATGAAGATGTGATTATTATTCGTGCAGGTGGCAAAATTGAGCGGATTAGTACTGTAGATTTAGGCTTTCCTATTGGTTTGAGTGAAGATATTACGGATTTTATCGCCCAAACGCAAATTACGTTAAACCCGAATGATATTATCGTACTTTATACAGATGGAATTACAGAGGCAATGAATTCACAGAAAAAACAGTATGGTATTAAACGATTATGTGAAGTTGCCAGCCATTTTTGGGAATGTTCAGCAGAAATCATTCGGCAGAATATTATTAAAGATGTAGAAAAACATTTAGGGGGGTTAAAACAGATGGATGATATTACACTAATTATTATGAAAAAAAGGGATTTATTAGTGTCGTATGAGTCAATGTGTGGCGTTGGAGAATTGGTTTAGTGCGGTGATTCTAAATTCCCCCTTTAAAAAAGGGGGATAGATAAGTTTTTGCAATCTAATGGTTAGGCAAAATAATGGGTATTTAGCCTGTGTTTTCCGTTGTTTGGGTATAAAACCGATATGTGCCTTTGCCACTGCGTTTCGCGGAGTACATGGCGTTATCTGCTTGTTTTACAATATTTTCAATATCGTAATTATGCCCATCAAAAAAGGTGATGCCTATACTAACGCCAATACTGGCTTCTTGTTCCTTGTAAATATAGGGTTTTGTGAGATGTGCGAGAATTTTTTCTGCAATGGTCACTGCGTCTTGTTCGCGCATGACTTGTTCGGCAATCACCGTAAACTCATCACCGCCTAAACGGCAGGATACATCGCGGTCACGTAAACAGTGTTTGAGCCGCTTTGCAGCCTCTTGTAAGATAAAATCACCAAATTCATGTCCTAAACTATCATTCACTTTTTTAAATCCGTCTAAATCAAAGTACAGTAATACGCCTGTTTTTCCACTGAGTCGGGCTTTTGCCATGACTTGTTTTAAACGGGCTTGAAATAGACGGCGATTCGCTAAACCTGTGAGTGGGTCATAATGGGCAAGTTGTAAAAGTTCCTCTTCAACTTGTTTACGCTCGGTAATGTCTATCATCGTGCCTTCATAATACAATGCCCTTCCATCGTTGGATTGTACAAGACGGCTATTTTCTGCAATCCACATAATATCGCCATCATAACGGTAAACTTCGGCTTCGAAATTATAGACAGCTTTGGTTTCTTGCAGTTGTTGATGAAATTCGGCACGTCTTTCTGGATTGACATATAAGGCTTCCATATCAGGAACTTTTGTCATAATTTCTTCTGGGCTGGCGTAGCCATACATTTGAGCCAGCGCGGGATTTGCTTCTAATAATTTTCCTGTGGGTGTGGTTTGGTAAATCCCTTCTATCGCATTGGTAAAAATAGCTTGATATTTTTCCATGCTTTGTCGCAGGCTTTCTGTTCTGACAAGAACTTTTTGTTCTAGCATGTTATTTGCCTCTTGTAAGTCATCTTGACTGGCAAGTAATTGGCTTTCTAACAAACTGCGTTGGTTGACGACTGCCATTAATATCAGGGTAGAAACACAAATAACCCCTATAAAAGCCTGTAAAATGAGTAGCGAATAGTCCAGCGAATTATGTGTGAAAGGACCTGATTGTGAAATCGTGGCAAGAATAGCACTTGTACTCATTATCACGATGACCAGTAATGTTTCTCGCTGACCAAAACGAAAAACTGCCCAAAGTGGGAAAGGCATGAGTAAAAAAGTGAGAGGATACGCGCTGATAGTTGCTTCTATTGGTTGTCCGAAAACTAACCAGACAACTGTCATTAAACTGGCA
This sequence comes from Beggiatoa leptomitoformis, assembly GCF_001305575.3. NCBI lineage: Bacteria > Pseudomonadati > Pseudomonadota > Gammaproteobacteria > Thiotrichales > Thiotrichaceae > Beggiatoa > Beggiatoa leptomitoformis. Next base: position 3,788,922 of record NZ_CP012373.2, on the reverse strand, counting down.
AATAACAAAATTATTTCGGCTTTTTTATGACGATACCATGCGTGTTTTTGTTCGGTATAACCTGTAATAATGAAGGGTGCGATAACTAAAATCCCCACTAAATCAGCTAAACACCATGTCCACCATACTCGCAACGGGCTAATCGCATGAATCGTATCAAACAGTAAGCGAAAGGTTAAACCAATGCTCGCACTAAGCAGGCTAATAAATAAAGCACTACCGCAAAAAATACCCACATAAGCAGGACGGCTGAAAATAGCTTGCGGATGGGGGAGAAATTGGCGTACTAACCATATACCGATAAGTAATGATAAGGTATTTCCCGTCGATGTTAATAACTCTAGCCATGATAATGGTTTGATAAAAAGAATGTTTTCTAATAACTCACCTAACAGAATGGCAAAACCAAACCAATACCCCCATAAAAACACGGCTGCATAACCAATACCCGCCGCCGCCCAAATGGGTGTTACCCAACTTTCTATCGTAACAACTTCTAGGGCTAATGCACCAAAAAGATAATAAGATAAACTGACTAGAAAGAAGTTGACGACGGTTTGTAACCGTGTTTGAGGCAAAAAATGGATGGCTTCTAACGAATTTGATGATTGCATCATATAAGACATGGCACGATTCCTACCAAAAATATAAAAATAAGCAATTATAACAGCAGGTCAGGCTGTTTACCTTGTTGAAAAACATCATGTTGTCTAGTGTTGTTGCATAACAGGTATGAATCACCTGTCACCATTGTACACACAAGCAATTCTCTACTTAACATCAAGAAAACGATAACAATATAGAACCATTTGACATGATTACTGAAATATCTATCCCTGCTGTTTTTTTGCTCCGCGACACACATATTACTTACGCAAATGAACAAGCATTAACCTTAACAGGTCATACACTAGCAGATTTACAGGCTAAAGCGTTTACTCAACTATTTCCACCTTCCTTTCAAACCACATTAAATGAATATCTCAATCAACCACATATACCTATAGGACAAACCATTCGTTTTGAAACGCAATTAATCACGCAACAGGCAGAAAGCCGTTGGGTTGCCATTTCTTTTTGTCCCATTATCCAAGAAGGTTTATTGACTATTCTGGCACTTGCCATTCATTTAGATACAAAGGGAAAGGAAGATAGAGAAACGCAACGTTTAAGTTCTGCACTGGCGGAAAGTGCGCAACAACTAACCTTGATAAATCAACGCTTAGAAGCAGAAATTTTAGAACGGGAACAAACGGAAGAAATGTTTCGCACGGTTGTCGAATCTGCTTACAGCGGGATTTTATTAGTCAATCAAACAGGCATTATTACCTTTGTAAATTCACAAATTGAAAGTATGTTTGGATATTTGCGTGAAGAACTCATTGGACAACCACAAGAAATTTTAATGCCTGCACGCTTTCGTGATAAACACATCAAACACCACAACTATTTTATCGCCCGTGAACAAGCGCGCCGTATTGGTATGGTGCGTGATTTAAGCGGTGTACGCAAAAATGGCGAAGAATTCCCGATAGAAATTGGCTTAACACCCTTGCGAATTAAAGGGGAAGCCATGGTTTTAGGGGTGTTGATAGACATGACAGAACGGAGCGCGATAGAACAAGAAGTTCGCTTACTCAACACAGAACTAGAAAAACGGGTTGCCGAAAGAACCAGCGAATTAAAAAGCAAAAATGATGAGCTAATGGAACAAATAGAAAAACGCTTATTAGCCGAGGCAAATCTTAAAGCAGAACGCACCCTATTAACCAAGCGCGTAACGGAACGCACCAAAGAACTCAGCACTGCAAACGCCAAACTTGCCTATGCACTTCGTGCAAAAGACGAATTTCTTGCCGCAATGAGCCATGAATTGCGTACCCCCCTCAACTCAATTCTTGGCATGTCCGAAGGATTACAAGAACAAATCTATGGCGAACTCAATTCTAAACAACTGAAATCACTTCATACCATAGAAGAAAGTGGACGACATTTACTCAGTCTTATCAACGATATTTTAGACCTTGCCAAAATAGAAGCAGGCAAACTTAAACTTGATATGAATACCCTGTCATTAGAACAAGTTTGTCAAAGCAGTTTACGCATGATTAAACAAGCCGCCCTTAAAAAACGGATTAAAGTTAATTTTCAACTCTCTGATACAACACTACTCATGCTTGGGGATGAACGTCGTGTTAAACAAATACTGGTCAATCTACTCAGCAATGCCGTTAAATTTACCCCTGAAGGCGGAACAATAGGGCTAGACGTTCAGGCAAATGTAGAAAAACATACCATTCAAATGACCGTTTGGGATACAGGTATAGGCATTGCTGTTGAAGACTTTCCCCTACTTTTTCAACCATTTGCACAACTAGATACCAGTCTTTCCCGCAAGTTTTTAGGAACAGGTTTAGGCTTATCATTAGTCAAGCGTTTTATTGAAATGCACGGCGGCAAAATTATCGTCAATAGCGAAATCAACAAAGGCAGCAGTTTCCTCGTCTCCTTTCCATGGCGACTTATCGTAGAAAAATCTGCGGATACAACGGTTTTTCTTCCAAATACCTACCCTGAAAAAACACTACCTCGTGAATACACTAACCGCGAAAATGCCCCACTGGTACTTATTGCAGAAGATAATGAGGAAAATTTAGACACAATGGCACGTTATCTAAATGCCCGAGGCTATCGCCTGATTACAGCCCATAATGGCATGGAAGCCATCGCACAAACTCAACAACAACACCCACATATCATCTTAATGGACATACAAATGCCCGTTATGGATGGATTAGAAGCTATTCGTTATATTAAAGCGGATAAAGTATTAGGAAATATCCCCATCATTGCAATTACAGCACTTGCAATGCCGGGAGATAAAGAATGGTGTTTACAAGCAGGCGCAAACGAATATTTAAGTAAACCTGTGAGTTGTCGCCAACTGATAGAAACGATAGAAAGCTTACTGCAAAAAGCTAAAAATGCTCCTGCCTAATCGCACTCAAAGGATGACTTTCAATCTCAAACAACTGTTTATTTAATGTTTGGAAAAATTTACGACTTTCCACACAATCACAATAATCAAATCCATTCAACAAAGTACATTGCTGTCCACACCCTTGCCGTCGTGCAAAAGCTAACTGTTTTTCTTTATTCATACTCCATCATCCAACGCGATAAATATTTCAGTAAGCGGGTAAGTATAGCGCATAGAGAAAAATAGTAAATAAGCTACAAAATCAATATTTTACATAAATAAAAGCAAAGAAATTAATGTATTAGACGCACAAAGGTAGTGCTAAACAGGTAGGTAGTGCTAAACAGGTAAGGTTGTTAGTATATCAAAGAACATCCCTGAAAAAGAGAACGCAAAATGCCAGATTGTCCCGAATGTCAAAGTCATCATGTGATTAAGAATGGAAAAACACATTTTGGCAAACAAAACTACAAATGTCGTGGGTGTGGTCGCCAATTTGTAGAAAATGCCAACCCAAAGCGAATCAGCCAAGAGACCTGGGAACAGGTAGAGCGATTGTTAAAAGAAAAACGCTCCCTTGCAGGCATCTCACGAGTGACAGGCATTTCAGGGACATGGTTACAACGTTATGTGAACCGATTATATGAAAAGCAAAAGCTAGAACCGATGGTTAAAAAAAAGGCGCGTTGCAATTAGAATGCGATGAGATGTGGTCATTCGTGGGTAAACGTCGTGAAAAAGTGTGGATATGGTTAGCATTAGATAAAGAAACAAGAGAAGTGGTGGGATTTGCGGTTGGAAAACGAGATAAGAGAGGTGCATCAGCATTATGGGAATCCCTTCCAAGCGTTTATCGTCAATGTGCCGTGTGTTATACGGATTTTTGGGAGGCATATAAAGGGGTATTACCCAGTAAATGTCACCGCGCGGTTGGGAAGGAGACAGGTTTAACTAATCATATAGAACGATTTAATAACACATTGAGACAGCGAGTCAGTCGCTTAGTTCGCAAAACGTTATCCTTCTCTAAGAAATTGCAAAATCACGTGGGAGCTATCATTTTTTTCATTAATCATTACAACTTATCCTTACTTGTTTAGCACTACCAAAGATTTGGTAGTGCTAAAGAAGCAGTGATTTGTTATAATCATTAATGAAAAAAATAGTAGCCCCAATGTGATTTTCTATTTTCTTGGAGAAAGATAAGGTTTTCCTCACTAAACGACTGACACGCTGTCTTAACGTATTATTAAATCGCTCTATATGATTGGTCAGCCCCGTCTCCTTCCCTACTGCTTGATGCCGTTTACTCGGAAGAACTTTCTGGTACGCTTCCCAGAAGTCGGTGTAACAGACTGCACATTGCCGATATACCGCTGGGAGTGAATTCCAGAGTGCTTGCGCTCCCTCAACATCTCGCTTCCCAAAGGCAATCCCGACAACCTCTCGTGAGTCTCTATCCAACGCTAACCATACCCACACTTTCTGGCGACGCTGCCCAACAAATGACCACATCTCATCGCATTCTAAGCGCAACTGTCCTTTTTTTTAACGGCTTGTTCTATAGTAACCGTATTTTAAAAAGAGGATAAGAAATGACCTATTCAATAGATTTCCGTAGAAAAGTATTAAAAGTGAAACAAGAAGAAAATCTCACCCTAGCAGCGGTAGCGAAACGCTTTCAGATAGCCATCGCAAGCGTCGTCAGGTGGAGCAAAGTATTAGAAGCCAAAGGGACACGTAACAGACCAACTAAAATAGACATGGAAGCCCTAAAACAAGATGTAGAGTTATATCCAGATGCTTACCATTATGAACGCGCAGTACGGTTTGGAATAACTGAGGGAGGAATTCGCCATGCGTTAAAACGTCTAGGGATTAGCCGTAAAAAAAACCCTCAAACATCCCAAAGCCAACCCCGAAGCACGGCAAACCTTCCAAGACAAAATGAACTGTTATAAACAATCTGATAGGCAAATTGTTTTCATCGATGAAAGTGGTTTTGCTCATGATATGCCACGCCGTTTTGGTTATGCTCCTATCGGCAAACGTTGCTCTGGCACGCAAGACTGGAATGCAAAAGGACGTACTAATGTCATCGGGGCTTTGCTCAATTTTTGTTTATTAACCGTCTCTTTAGTTTCTGGGGCGATTAATTCCGATGTCTTTTTCGCTTGGATAACCCAAGACTTACTTCCTAAACTCCCTCAGAATTCTGTCATTGTCATGGATAATGCCACTTTTCATAAACGTAGTGACATTCAGCAGGCTATTTTAGACGCTGGGCATCTCTTGGAATATTTACCCCCTTATTCGCCTGATTTAAATCCTATTGAGCATAAATGGGCTCAGGCTAAGACTCTCCGTAAACAACAACATTGTTCTATTGATGAGCTCTTTTTACTGAATTCTATTTAATCTTTTTATAGTACTGTTGCTATAGTCTTTGTTGCGCATACAAACCATTGACATAATGTTGTAGCCATGTGCCTGAGATTCCTGTAACACGGGCTATTCCTCTCAGTGAAAGTTTTTCTTTTAATAGCTTGTCCACCTGTGCCCACGTCTCTTGGCTTATGTATTTCTTGGTGGGTTGTTCTACAAATCGTCGTCCGCATTCGCGACATTTGTAGTTTTGTGTCCCTGTGCGGGTTTTTCCGTATTTCACGATGTGTGTCGCTTTACAGCTTGGGCAGGTTAGCATTTTAGGGACTCTTCTCTTTCTTCTGTTTTCTTATTTTAATATCACTTTCTCTTTAGCACTACCAAAGATTTAAAGGATATGATTGATAAAGACACCAATGGTGGAAGAAAACCACTTTCTCCTGATGATGCAGAAGCAGCTATGGATTTAGCGAAAGGATTAGGATTGCCAGTAAGAGATGATAGAAAGGCAGACCATTGGAAAGGTGGACCGCATATCCATATTGGAGAAGGTAAAACCAAAATTAATCTTGATAAGGGTGATCATATACCTGCGTTGCCCCGTTGTCCTAATCCTAAATGACAGCGAGTATTGAGAATAACCATAACAACGCGGATAGGACATAACATGGAAAAAATTTGCGGGTTTGCTGTCGTTAAAAAAGCAAAAAGCAACCTTTTTGAAGACTGGGTACCACTTAGAATAAAAGATATTTATTATCATGGGGTAAATAGATACAGTTGGATTAGTGTTTATGATCCTCCTTTTAGCGAGCCCCCATATAACGGGATTTTACCTACACACTATCGTAAATTATTAGATTCTCTATATTGTACATCGTCACTAAAAATTACAGACGATTTAGGGATTGCACAGGAAATATTGCAGTTTATAACTCAACATGAAGAAGAACCCACTTGTGAAATTGTTGTTATCTACTCAAAAGAAATAGGGAAATACTGTGGTAGCTTCTATGCTGACATGAAAATACACTGGCTTGGGGAAGATGTAGACACAATGTTAATAGAAGGAATATATAGACACCCCTCATTATTTATGGGGTTCGTTCCTTACTTAAATCAATATGGATTGTTTGATATAAACACTCCTGTTTCAGATGCTTATATTGAGTACTATTACCAGTTATTAGAGGCAACCAGAGAAGAAGATATTTTAGAACCTTTCCCTTTTTGTATAGATGGGGTTAGGGCGTATGTTGACAAAGTGTGGGTAGGAGTACCTGAGCTATAACAGGAATAGCCAAGTAGGGTGGGCATCGCCCACCTTACCATTATGATGTCCTAGGCAACCTCCGCCAAGTCCAACAACCGACAAAAACCATTGAATACGTTATCGATGCCAAAAACCGTCGTGTCGGTAAAAAAGTCAATGGCGTATTAACACAAGGGTTTATCTATCAAGGCAAACTCAAACCCGTTGCGCAATTAGACGGTAATGGAGAAGTTGTTGCCAGATTTGTCTATGCTTCAAAAGCGAATATCCCTGATTACATTCTCAAAAACGGCAATACCTACCGCATCATTTCTGACCACTTAGGTAGTCCGCGCTTAATCATTGATGTGCAAACAGGCTTAATTGCGCAACGCTTAAATTACGATGCATTCGGCAATATCATTGAAGATACAAATCCAGAGTTTCAACCCTTTGGTTTTGCAGGTGGGTTGTATGATGTTGATACCAAACTCACACGATTTGGTGCTAGAGATTATGAGGCGGAAACGAGGCGGTGGACGAGTAAAGACCCAATTGGGTTTGCGGGGGGCGATAGTAATTTATTTGGGTATGTGGCTAATGACCCTGTGAATTGGGTTGATGAAAGTGGGTTGGTAGGAACAAACCCGAGTTGTTCTTGTATTGCAACCAATGTAAACTCAAAAACTTATCTTCTCCAAAAAAACATTGGGTTGGTGGATATAGAGAATGGTCATGTGAATTTGCCTGTAGGAAGTCAGACCCAAATGCGATACCAGAAAAACTTCGAGGAACAGAATCTACATCTTATTGGATTGATGATGGTTTAGTTGGTATATGCAAAGGCGCGAACTATGAAAAGTCTTGGAATACGATGATTAACGATTGGACATGGAAAAATGCTGAGCCACCAACCAGTTCATTTAACCCTAAAAGTTGTGGTATTTCTGAGTTAGAGGAATGGGCGAAAAGAAATGAATGTCCTTAGATATTTTTCAGTTTTTATTATTTGTTTAGAGCCTGTCATCAAATAAGAAGGGTTAAAGGTTCAAGCCAAAAGAATCAAGGTAGAAGCCAAATAAACCCCACTTAAGAAATTCCTAGCGCGTTTATCATATCGTGTAGCTATGGCGCGGTATTGCTTTAATTTACCGAAGAAATGCTCGATTAAATAACGTGCCTTATAAAGGACTTTATCATAATCAGGTGGATTTAAACGATTTTTCCTGAACGGAATCACAGGTTCTATGCTTTTCTGTTTTAAAACATCTCTAACCCGTTCATCAGCATCATAAGCCTTATCAGCCAATAAAGCGTTTGCCTTTATCTGAGGAATAAGAGCATCAGCCCCTTCAAGGTCGCTTGCCTGTCCCGCAGTCAAAAAAAAAGGGTCGGATTGCCCAGTGCGTCAACAACGGAGTTAATCTTGGTACTTAAACCCCCTGCGCTACGTCCAATGGCTTCATCTGCACCACCACCACTACTATGTTGATGCGCTCTAACTATTGTGCTGTCTATCATGGCATATTCATTATCGGCATCGGCACTTAGTATCTTGAAAACACGTTCCCAGACACCTTTTTTAGACCAACGACTGAAGCGGGTATGGACGACACGGAAATCACCAAAGCGTTCGGGGAGGTCGCGCCAAGGAATGCCACTGCGATAACGGAATAGAACAGCATCAATAAACAAGCGGTTATCTTTAGCCGTCATCCCGACATGTCCTTTACGTCCAGGGAGTAGCGGTTCTAGTTTTGACCATTGTTCATCGGTTAAGGCATAGCGACGACTCATTGTTTTATCCTTGGCGATATCTGGGTATATATTTATAATATAACACTTTTTACTATTTGATGACACGCTCTAGTAGGATGTTCTGCTTCACAAGAAGAAATGGATTGGACCGTTATATCTACATCTGGCTATATCGTAGGAATGCAAAAGTTGCTAACTGCAGGTTTTGACATTAATACGCAAGACACCAGAGGAAATACGCCATTGCATTATGCTTGTGGGTGGGGACTCAAAGATTCTGAACGTCAGGCAAAACGGTTCGGTATACCACTAAACCAGATGGAAATTGAACATGCTGACTTTGTAGTTTTTTTGTTAAAAAATGGGGCGAATCCTAATATTCACAATAAGCAACAAGAGACACCTTTAATGTCGGCAATCTATCATGGGAGAATAGCAACCATTAAACATCTTTTGAATAGTGGGGCAAATGTAAATTTTCAAACAGATAGTGGGTACACTCCCTTAATGTTAGCTACCTATCATTGTTATCAGGATATAGTGCAGCTATTACTCGACTTTGGTGCTGATTCCTCAGTAAAAAAGACAGTGAATTCTTATGGGGCAACTATGGATGTAACTCAATACCAATGTAAAACTAAATAGAGGGGCATTACCCACCTTACTACCACTAAAGACAAGGCCATTAGTTATTCGTTTTGTTTCTGATTACATTCTGAAGAATAGTATAGTAAACGCACTATAAAACGATGCGAAGGACTGGCAATCCTGTGAGGACTGCCAGTCCTAAATTTAAATCACTTTGTGGTACATTTACTATATTGTGCGTTGTTGAGGCGGTTTCCATTGGCATCGTATTGATAGGTTTCTGTGACTGTGCCGTCTTGTTTGACTTCAATTAAGCGTCCTGCGAGGTCGTAACTGTAATCAATACTGTGGGTAATGCCTTCTATCGTTTCTAATTTCTGGGTAATTCGTCCTGCTTTATCGCGAGTGTAATAAACCTGATACAGGGGATTATTGGCACAAAGTGCGGTTTCCGCGCTTAGTTCGCCAAAAAGGCGGTTAAAAAACGCTTAAATAACTTAAAAATCTGTGTATTATGGTGCGTTAATGTTAGTTAGGGTTACAAATCCCGACTAATCAGGGGGTCATAAGTAATTATTGTAAAACCATGTAACTCAGCAGTTACCAAATCAATAGGTAAAGATTCCCCATAAAAACTAAGTTCTAAAAAATTAAATGAGGTTCTATCTTCCGTTGCAAATAAAACAATGCTACAACCTGTTCCTGGAAGTAAGGGATGTTCGGCATCAGCATAATATGTGCAGTCTAATTTTCCCAAACGTGAGTTATCAAATGGTTCAAAATCTGTAAATGAACCCGAACAAAGACTTGGCATTATGGACGAAGTAGTAAATGTGCGTTCCTTAACAATGAGTTGGTGAAGTACAACATTTGCCATTGTTTCACCAAAATGACTACTTAAAATATGAAACATAATATGATGTTCTAATTTAGATAATTCACCGATATTCAAGAAAGCACCTCCATCATTTATTTTAGGGAGTAAATACAGTTGAAAGTTTGGCTACACCGTCAATTATTCTCTCACAAGCGGTCATATTAATACCTTCAACAGTTAGGGCGTGTCATTAAATAGTAAAAAATGTTATATTATAAGTATATATCCAGATATCACCAAGGATAAAACAATGAGTCGTCGTTATGCCTTAACAGATGAACAATGGTCAAAACTAGAACCGCTACTCCCTGGACGTAAAGGACATGTTGGAATGACAGCTAAAGATAACCGCTTGTTTATTGATGCTGTTCTATTCCGTTATCGCAGTGGCATTCCTTGGCGCGACCTTCCCGAACGCTTTGGTGATTTCCGTGTTGTCCATACCCGCTTCAGTCGTTGGTCTCAGAAAGGTGTCTGGGAACGTGTTTTCAAGATACTAAGTGCCGATGCTGATAACGAATATGCCATGATAGACAGCACTATAGTGGCGGTGGCGCGGATGAAGCCATTGGGCGTAGTGCAGGGGGGTTAAGTACCAAGATTAACTCCGTTGTTGACGCACTGGGCAATCCGACCCTTTTTTTTTGACTGCGGGACAGGCAAGCGACCTTGAAGGGGCTGATGTCCTTATTCCACAGATAAAGGCAAACGCTTTATTGGCTGATAAGGCTTATGATGCAGATGAACGAGTTAGAAGTGTATTAAAACAGCAAGGCATAGAACCTGTGATTCCGTTCAAGAGAAATCGTTTAAATCCACCTTATTATGATAAAGTCCTTTATAAGGCACGTTATTTAATCGAGCATTTCTTTGGTAAATTAAAGCAATACCGTGCAATAGCTACTCGATATGATAAACGCGCTAGGAATTTCTTAAGTGGGGTCTATTTGGCTTCTACCTTGATTCTTTTAGCTTGAACCTTTAACCCTTCTTATTTGATGACAGGCTCTATATTTCCTCTCTATTACATCAAAAATATAAAGCCTTGTCGGGCGGATTGCGCGGTGATTAGGAACATGTGGGATTACGCAAAAACAATTGCGTTAATTTTTCTGGGATTTCATTAATTGGCTTGTCGCTATAAAATAGCTTAAGTACATGATTTTAATACTATTAAATAAAGACGTGGCAGGGCAACACCCACCCTACCGCGAATACGGATATCATCGCCTCTAGCGGTGTTATCCATATTCTTTCAGTCTCAAGGTATTACGGTTATTTTGTAGTACCTACCGATGAGTATTGTTCCGATTGGATTGTTTTGAGATTTTCCAACACAATCGCATTATTTGGGTCTATTTTTAGAATTTCCTCATATATCTTAATCGCTTCTGCCTCGCGACCAGTTGCTGCCAAAATACTGGCTAAATTGGCTCGCGCGGTTAAGCCTTCAGGATAATATTCAATCGCTTGACGATAAGCAGCTTCTGTTTCTGCATATAAGTGCTGTTCGTAAAAAATATTTCCTTGATTAACAAGAAATTTAGCGCGGTCAAATGGGCGCAAGCTCGGCGAACTGAGGGCTTGATTGATTAAGTTATTCGCTTGGTCGTATTGTTTTAACATGCGATGCGCTACAACCATATTCAGCATGGTTTCTACAGTGATACGCACAGATTGGGTGCCGTCACTGTTGGTAATCCGTGTTACTGAATTTTGTAAGGCTTGTAATCCTTCGGTTGGGCGATTTGCTTGAATAAGGTGTTTACCCAAAATAACCCAACCCCGTTCTTTTTTGGGCGATTTTGTGGTGTTGTCTTGCCATAATGCAATGGGGTCACGCCATAATTGATTACGTTGCCATGTGGTAATACCTAATGTTATTAGTATGATACTAATAAGAATAACGGTATGTCGTTGGTCAAACCATTGAAAGACCACTTCTAATAAAAACCATCCACTCAGTAAACATAGCCCTAAATTGGGCAAATATGTGCGGTGTTCAAAAACAACGTCGGTAATGGGTATAACACTAGATTCAACCAGATGAGCAAGGTAATAAAATAAAATGCCTAAAACTAATAAGGGTAAACGTCTTACTTGAGAAAGTGCAAAACCGATTACCATTAAATGTCCTGCTAAAGCAAACAAAACTTGTCCATTCCAAAAACTGGTGGCTAGTGGATAAAAATAATCAATGTGTTGTCCAACAGGAAAGAAAAATAATCCGATATACGCCCATAACACACTGAATTGTGTTGCTAAATAAATTAGACGCGAAATTTCTTGTGTTTCTTGGGTAAGTGCTTGCATTGCCTCTAAAGAAAAAGGGTTGTATCCCAAGATAATGGTTATCAACACCGCCCCTGCTATTAATCCAAGTACCATAACCCCTGCGGCTATTTTTAAGCGTTTTATATGTAAGGGGAAACAGAGTAATTCTAATAAGAGAAAGGCTAAGGGAAGCGTTGCCGTGTTTTGTTTGGTAAAAAAAGCGCAAACACATAAGATTAAACAAGCTATTAACCATATTGTTCGTTTGGTAACGGTTGTTGCTAAACGGGTTTGTAAATAACAGGCTAATGCGGCGATATAAAACAACGCAGCGAGCGACGCTAGACGTTGAACAATATAAGTAACCGCTTGCGTTTGTAGCGGGTGTAACACAAACAACAAGGCAACAAGAATGGGTAACCATAATATACTTTGTTCGGATAAATGATGGCGCATGGTGGGTGTCTGCATCAAACTGCGAACAAACGCGAAAACAGCCACGCCCGCTAATGCGTGTATCGTAATATTGACCAGATGATAGCCAAAAAGTTCAAACTGATGAGTTTGAAAGTTTAAGGCAAAGGTGTAATACCCCAAAATACGCAGTGCCGAAAAATTCCATAACTCAGCAAGCGTGCCTTTCCACTGATAAATAACGGGGTTTTCTTGAATCGATGAAAAATCATCTAAATAAAACGGAACATCTACGGTTTGCGCATAAACAGCAATAACGGCAATTATTATTAAAAAAACTTGAACATACCAACGCGAAAGCAAGTGCATTCCATGAATCCTAAAGCGTTATGAAAGAATAGATTGATTGAGTAATGCTAAATAATGGCTGAATTTTTCCTTCTTCACCCCTTTCTATCAGCAAAGAGAAGCACGTAAACAAGGAAATTGCGAAGGAATCTTTTCACTACCATAGATTTTAACGTGCTTATGAGTGAAAAACATCTCAGATTCAAAATACATAATGTTATCGCTAATAGTTCACCACTAAAAATTATGAGGACACCGCTATTACTCGGCATTTTTTATGCTAGAGTAAATGCACGGATAACGGCATGTTATCTGTTTATCACTTATGCTTAATTTACCATCTTAACGGAGTCGTTTATGAAAAAGTTGTTCGGTGCAATTGCTTTATTGGCTTGCTTAGGCGCAACACCTTTAGTCAATGCCGCTGGTGCAGTGGACTTAAAAAACATGACTTGTAAGGATTTAGATGGCATGGATAAAGAAACGGCATCTATGATGTTGTTTTGGTTAGATGGTTATTTATCAGGGGTAACAGACGACACTTCTTTTGACCCTGCGTCATTAGGTGAGTTTGTCAACAACTTGGCAAAAGCCTGCTCCGATAAACCTGATGGTAAGGTATTGGAATTCGCAAAAGAAGTTGGTATCTCTGAAAGCAAGAATTAAATAAGTCTAGTGAGTCCTCTTCCTGCTTGTTGTCACACGACAAGCGGGAAGTCATGTTTAACATTTTTTTTATAATGGAGGTTTTTATGTCATCACCATACACGCACACACTGGATTATCGATGGTATTATTTTTACAAGGAAAATAGCTATGCCCAATTACAAAGCCATGCCGTCCAAACAACGGCAAGTTGTCCACAACCCCATTGCTCGCGCCCCCATTTTGCGTAAAGGTGGCGTACACGAACAATCCAAAACAGGTAAACGGATGAGCGATAAACAATCGTTAAAACGCACCTTATGTGATTGGTTAAAAGGAGAATACGAATAATGATGTTGTTTTTACAAGTAATGAATTTACCCCGAATATTTCCCGCCCGCTATATCCCGCCATACAATACTCAGCGATGTCTTCCTCCACATCGCTGATTTTCCCCCACCTTAAACCGCGTTGTTTCTCTTCCCTTCTGTATTATCCTGTCTATATTTCAACTATATTTTCCAATCTTTTGATTAAAAAATATTAATTTTTATCGTATTTCACAAATGACGGTTACTATACAAATCTCCGTCCGCATTCGCGACATTTGTAGTTTTGTGTCCCTGTGTGGGGTTTTCCATATTTCACGATATGTGTCACTTTACAACTAGGGCAAGTTAGCATTTTAGGGATTCTTCTATTTCTTCTGTTTTTAATATCACCACTTCTTTAGCGTTACCTATTTTTCGTTGATGGTGATTTCTAAATCAATATAGCGCGGTGTTGCTTTACTGCGTAAATCGGTCAGAACGGCGTGTACTTCTTCTGCGGTAACAACGCCACCATGTACGCGCACCGGCGTGCCTGTTCCAGCCGTGTTATAAAGCATATCCCCTTGACCTAAAAGAGCTTCTGCACCCATTTGTCCTAGAATATTCCGCGATTCGCTTTTATTGGTTACTTGTAAGGCAATCCGCGTTGGTAGGTTGGATTTCACCATGCCTGTAATTACGCTGACACTGGGATATTGTGTGGCTAAAATTAAGTGTATCCCCGCTGCACGGGCTTTCTGTGCTAAACGGGTGAGATGTTCCTCAATTTTTGTCCCCATGTCCGTTAATATCAGTTCTGACAGTTCAGCGACAACAAAAATGATGTAGGGCAAGGTTGCTTGGCTGGCGGCTAAATTCTCTAAAAATGCTTGGCTATCAGGGTTTAACAAGGATTCATTATAGCCTTCTATATTTCTCACCCCTGTATCTGCCATTAACCGATAACGCCGTTCCATTTCTTGTTCACACCATTGTAGGGCTTGTAAAGCAGCTTCTTTGTTATGAATCAAAGGGGTGAGTAAATGGGGGATGCCGTCGTAACTGTTTAATTGTTTGGTGCTACTGTCGACTACAATGAACTGTAATTCTTTGGGCGTTGCTTTGTACAGCAGGCTTAATAATAGGGTGTGTAAAATGGTTTGTTTTTCTGTAGGCGAGCTACCTGCCATCAGTAGGTGTGGAACACGTGTTAAATCAATAATAAATGCGTGACCACGTACATCTTTACCCAAGACCAATGAAAGCGGTGATGTATTGTCTTGATAAGTAGTCGCATTGAGTAGTTCGCTTAAATAAACGGTTTCACGTTCAGGATTAGGAATTTCTACCCCAATAACGCCTGTTTGTGTTTCTACCATGCGCACTTTTTCAATATTCAGGGATTGGGCGAGTAATTGGCTTAATTCTTCTAGTCGGCTGGCATTGACTTCAGAAAACATTTTTACTTCAAAGCCTAGTAACACAGGGCCGGGATAAACAATGCGTACATCCGCATCAACGCCAATATGTTGAAAGGTTTCTACCATCCATTCTTTTAGGCTGTCTTCGCTGCTCTTGTCCATAGCAGGTGCTGGATTCAGTAGGGCTAAATCGGGCAACACAACGGGCGTGTAAGAGGTGGTAGTACGTAAGGTTTCTTTTTCTAAAGGAACTTCTAAACGGGAACGCGTTGGTTCTGAGTGTTGGTGTGGGGAAATAGACACGTCAGGCGGTGCGGTATAAACAATATCTGTTAAAGTTGGAATATTATTTGTGATAGGCGGTGTTACGCTGGTTTCTTTAGGCGTGAGTTTGTCAATGACGGGCGTTTTTTCCTTGTCTATCGCATCTATTGCTATTTCAGGGTTTATTGCGTCGTTTTCTTCCTTGTCTTCTGTTTTTGTGTCTTCTTCCTCTTCATAATATTCATACTC
This sequence comes from Beggiatoa leptomitoformis, assembly GCF_001305575.3. NCBI lineage: Bacteria > Pseudomonadati > Pseudomonadota > Gammaproteobacteria > Thiotrichales > Thiotrichaceae > Beggiatoa > Beggiatoa leptomitoformis. Next base: position 3,773,156 of record NZ_CP012373.2, on the reverse strand, counting down.
TTCATAATATTCACGTTCTGCCCGACGCGCCTGCCATTTCTGCCATTTATCCCATAATAATGCCATTAATGATTTAATCGCTGCCCAAAGAAACAAGAGGCTTGCAATAATAAACAATATACTTTTTTTAATCAGTAAAAATAAATGCTTAAGATAGATAGCGATTTGTGGAAAAACGTGAGAAACCAAATATTGTTCAACAATGGGCATATATTGCAGGGTATGAAAGCCTAATGTGTCCATTAAGCGCAACCATGACAAGCCTGTTAATAGGGTAATGCCTGTAAAAAATAGCGCGATTAATAATAAAGTTGCCCCTAATTGGCTAAAGACGGCTTGCAAGGTTTTGCCTATAGCAATTCCTAAAATACCGCCTGCATGACTGGGTAATAACATCCCCTCCGCAGAAAAATGCACAATGGCTAAACCACAGCCCGCCGTCAGGGTTAGGATAAACCCAATGCCTGGCACTATCATTGTTTTTGGATCAGCTAGAATATCGAGATGACGACCCCTATAAATGATAAGACCCATCTGACCGATGATAATAGGAAATAGGAAAGCGAAATAACCAAACAGATAGAAAAGCAAATCGGCTAACCATGCACCAACAACACCGCCTTTGTTATGCACTTCTATCGCTTCCCCTGTATGTGACCAACCGGGGTCTAGGGGGGAATAAGTGCTTAAGGAAAAAAACAGGTATAACGCAATAAAGCAGAATGAAATTAACATAATTTCACGCAACCCATGTTTAATGCGTCCCTGTTGCGGGCTGTTAGAAATAGGGGCTTTTCGAGTACGGCGGGCTTGGCTCACGCTAAATCCTCAATCTATATAGTGATTCTGTTAGGCATGTCCAACCAGCTTCATACTATCTTGATAGCGTGGTTAGAATGGACAATATTAACAGGGTTTTACAGTTTTATTAAAGCTGATACGCTATCCTATTGAGTTACAAAAAAGATTCCGCTAATTGGTTTCTTTACAAAATAACTTAACGTAACATGTTGTTGTTGAGTTATGCAGTTATTATGGATGAAATTATAACATTTACTGGGAGTGATACATGAGCGAAGTGAAACATAGTCGTTTACTCATCTTAGGGTCTGGTCCAGCGGGTTATACTGCGGCTATCTATGCAGCTCGTGCAAATTTAGAGCCTGTTCTTATCACGGGTATGCAACAAGGTGGACAATTAACCACAACAACGGAAGTGGATAATTGGCCAGCCGATGTGGACGGTGTACAAGGGCCTGAATTAATGGAGCGTTTTCAGAAACACGCGCTCCGCTTTGATACAAAAATTATTTTTGACCACATTAATAAGGTCAATTTACAAACCCGTCCGTTTCAACTCGTAGGCGATAATGGACAATATACTTGTGACGCACTCATCATCGCAACTGGCGCGTCGGCTCAATATTTAGGTTTGCCTTCTGAAGAAACCTTTATGGGTAAGGGCGTGTCAGGTTGTGCCACATGCGACGGTTTTTTTTATAGAAACCAAAAAGTTGCTGTTATTGGTGGTGGTAATACAGCGGTTGAAGAAGCTCTTTATCTGGCTAATATAGCCTCTCATGTAACCGTGGTTCACCGTCGGGATAAATTCCGCTCTGAAAAAATCCTGATTGACCGCTTAATGGAAAAAGTCGCCGAAGGCAAAGTAACCCTAAAACTTAATAGTACCTTAGATGAAGTTTTAGGTGACAAAACAGGCGTAACAGGAATGCGGATTAAGCACGTTGAAACTAGCGCGACAGAAGACATTCAACTCATGGGTGTGTTCATTGCAATTGGGCATAAACCCAATACTGACCTGTTTACAGGACAATTAGACATGTCTAACGGCTACATCAGCGTAAAAACAGGCACGAGTGGCAATGCTACCGCGACCAGTATTGATGGCGTTTTTGCTGCGGGTGATGTTGCTGACCATGTTTATCGTCAAGCCATTACCTCCGCAGGAACAGGTTGTATGGCGGCATTAGATGCAGACCGCTATCTGGAACAATTAGCAAAGTAATCTAAAAATTAACTCGTTCAGACGGATAATATTTATTCATTGGATGTTATCCGTCTTATAAATCCAATAGATGCTATCCCTAATGCAAACATAAACCACATGAGAAAATCCAACCGTCAAACACCATGCGTTATAAATACCAAGCATTAGACCAACAAGGGCAAGAAGTTAGCGGTATTTTAATGGCAGAAACAGAACGTGAAGCCTCACGCCAACTCCAAAAACGCGATTTAACCCCGCTCGTTTTAACCGCCCTCAACAACGCCACTAAAAACCAAACCAAAACGGGTAAACCTAAACGTCGTGATTATCTGATTGTTCTTCATGAACTCGCCACCCTGCTAGAATCCGATGTTTCTTTAATAGAAGCCGTCGACTCCCTCGCCCACTCATCCCATCATGCTTTTATTACCCAAGCCTTTGCCGAGATTGCAAGCCAACTCCGTCAAGGTACAGGCTTTGCCGTCGCCCTACACAAAAGCCAATTACAACTCCCTTGGTATGTATATCAACTATTAGAAGCAGGAGAATTAACGGGTAAAGTTCCTACCGCCTTGCGCGATGGCGTTGAACAAATGGAATATGAAACCCGTGTCGCAGGCGAGCTACGCAATGCCATGATTTATCCCATTATACTCATTTTATCGGGCATTGGTGCGGTACTAATGATTTTTACCGTTGTAGTGCCTCGGTTTGCCAACATTCTAAAAACCCGTGGCGACAATATCCCCTTTCTCGCAAAAGCCGTCTTAGAAACAGGAATGTTTTTAAATACTCATTGGTTGTGGATAATCACAGGGGTGAGTGTTATCAGCTTCTTACTGGCTTATTTACTCAGTCAAGCCCGTGTTCGTCAACAACTACATGATACGGTTGCGCGCTTACCCCTACTCGGGGTTTGGATTGTAGAAGCTGAAACTGCCCGTTGGTCGGCAATGATGGGAACATTGCTAGAAAATCGCGTGTCTTTGGTTCGCGCCCTAGAATTGGCGGGACAAGGGGTAAAACTGCCAAGCTTGCAAGCCCGTTTAACCCAAGTAAATAAAGCCGTGCGTATGGGAACAAGTTTGTCACAAGCCCTACAAGATAATGAAGCCCTAAGCCCGACAGGACATAATTTAATCCGAGCAGGTGAACGCTCTGGACAATTACCGAAAATGTTAAAATCATTGGGAAAACTATTAGAAGAAAGTGGCAGAACCCGCATGAAACGGATGCTTGCGATTATTGAGCCTGTTTCTATTTTAGTGATTGGGGGCGTAATTGGCCTAATTATTACAGGGGTTATTTTAGCGATTACCAGCGTCAACGATATCAAGTTTTAACAATGTATCAAATGCAAAAACAATCACACCTGATACATTTAATTAAGCTAAAACAGAAAGATATATACAATAAAGGTAATTCCAACAACGGTGTACCAACTGGCGAGTTTGGGAAACTCCTTGCCTATATAAAATATATCAAAACCTTTAAAAGCCCACCATACCAAGGGGAGTAAAAGTAACAGAATAAAAATAAATGTAATCATCAACTATCCTCTGTTGTTGAAAATTTGAGCCGTGCTAAATCAGCTTACTAGTCGCTCAACTGTCTCAATTCTAACGTTACTATCAGCCTATCCCACATTAAGATTCATTGATAGATAGCAAGATTAAGTGGAATATCCTGACCTAAAACGCTTATCCATTCAGTGGCAGCAAGACGTAAACCTTTTATTTTGTTGCTACTCACCCTTTATTGATACCGTCCTAACCGTTGCAACACTTCTATTTCATAACCATCAGGGTCTTGCACGAAAAAGAATTTTGCTAACAATTCATCCGCTTCTTTAAATTCCACAATATCTCTTGGTGCAAAACCTAATGCTTTAAACCGTGCATATTCAGCGACAACATCAGCGACAGAAACAGCAATATGTCCATAACCACTCCCATGTGTATAAGGCTCGCTACGTCCATGATTAAGGGTTAGTTCTAGCTCGACAGGACATTCAGCATTGCCTAAATAAACCAAGGTGAAATCGCTAAACTCGCGTCGTGCAGTCACTTCAAATGCAAGAGCTTGTTGATAAAATTGAATAGAACGGTCTAAATCCAGAACGCGAATCATGGTATGTAAAAACGTTGCCATTAAAAAAAACCTCTGGTTTAATGTCAAGGATAAGCCCACGTAGAATGCACTAGGTACGTATTTTCACACCGTAATGCACCCCATGCGGGCTATATTTAGTAAAACTTAAAACTAAAATACACTTTGGACAACATCAGTATTCCATAAGTGTTTCAGACGAACCACTCCGTTGCATATCGCTCTCTTTTTTATCTTCCAATTGTGCCTTAATTGCATAGGCTAAATGATATGCAAAACGCACAGGAACAGCGTTGCCAATCATCTTATAACCATCAGCAACCATCTGATAATGAAAAATAAAATTATCTGGAAATGTTTGAATCCGCGCACATTCTCGCACACTTAAGCGACGATATAGCACTTCACTTTCTGCTGCAAAGACAAATTTATCTTTAGCCACATACTGCATTTTAGGTGCTTGCGGATGAAGCGGTGCATGTCTTCCCCCTGCTTGAATAGTAAAAGAAGGTTCATCCCATGCACGTACCCGATTGCGTGACATAAATATGCTAGAAAAGCCACCCAGCATATATTCATGATTAGCTACATTCATTGCTGGATTAGTTCTATTTTTTTCTAAGGCAGCAACCGCGTTTGTGTGTAAATCAAAAATAGCTTCTTTTAAACACAATTTATGTGTAAGGCTTGGGGGAAAAACGAATTTCTTGCCTAAATCCTTACGAAATCCAACAAAAATAATCCGTTTTCTATCTTGTGGAACTTCATAATCATAAGCATTTAATAATCGGTATTCGACGGTGTAATTTGCCTTATCAAACGCTTGTAAAATATTTTCTAAGGCTTGTTTATGTTTACTGTGCAACATGCCAAAAACATTTTCAGCCAGAAAAAATAATGGCTGTTTTTCAGATAGCAAGCGCACATAATCTAAAAACAATTGTCCACGCGCATCTTTAATACCCCGTTGTGTGCCTGCCTCGCTCCAGCTTTGACAAGGCGGGCCGCCAATCATGCCGATAACATCAGGAATATCCTTAGATTCAATTTGTACAATGCTGCGGGTGTCTAAGTAGGTTTCAGGAAAATTAGCGCGATGGGTTTCCCAAATACTGACATCATATTCATTAGCCCAAACAATGTTAAAGCCCGCTTGTGTAAACCCTAAATCCAAACCACCCGCACCCGAGAATAAAGAAGCGATTTTCATATAACCCGACCCAATTCGTTTGTAGGTGTAAATTTAATACTTTCTACCTGTTGAATTTCTACGTAAATAGATTTTTTACCCCGCCAAACAATTATTTTTCACGTTTTAAATTCTGGGTCAGACATTATATTTAATCATGCCTCATCCTTGTTGATTTGGCACTGTCTGAAAACTAACACAGACTTTTAAGCCTTGGTGATTGTCCGCTGTAGAAAGTGACAAGGTCGCGTGATGCAATTCTGCAATCCGTTTGACGATTGATAAACCTAAACCACTGCCTTTAATATCCGCATGATTTCCCCGCGTAAACCTTTCAAATACACGTTCATACTGTTCAGGTGGGATACCAATTCCATTGTCTATGACACAAATAATGATGTGTTGTGCGGTTACTTTAATTTCAATCGTCACAATGCCATTTATAGGTGTATAGCGGATTGCATTGTCAACTAGGTTACGCAAAAGTAAATACAGCGCGTCGGTGTTGCCTTCAATCGTTGCAGATTGGTTGCCGCCTTCTAACCCCAAATCTATGTTTTTAGCGTGTGCTGCAGGTATCTGATCACCAAGTACGTCTATACATAAAGCAACTAAATCAACAGGGGCCGTCTGTTGCGCATCTTGAGCATCCATGCGGGCAAGGGCTAACAATTGTGTCACTAAGTGTGAGGCGCGGTCCATACCGAGCAGGGCTTGTTGAAAGGCTTGTTCTCGTTGCACGGCATCACGTGAGCGTTGAGCGACTTCTATTTGCGTTTTAATGCCTGCTAATGGGGTACGCAATTCATGTGCTGCATCGGCAGTAAACCGTCGTTCATTTTCAAAAGCATGATTTAAGCGGTTGAATAAATTATTTAAGGCATCTAGCAGGGGTTTTATTTCTTGTGGAATCCCTTGTACTTTAATGGGATGCAACTGGGTAAAATCCCGTTGTGTAATTTCCATTTGTACTTGTCGTAAAGGTTCTAAACTTCTGCCAACACTGAGCCAAAAAGTGATGCCCAATAAGGGTAAGGAAAAGAGAAAAGGACTTAAAACAGAAAATAGAATGTCATCAATTAATTCGTCTCTGACGGCATAACTTTCACCTGTTTGGACAAACATTTTACTGTCTGAGTCGTATAGGTCAAAAACTCGCCATGTTTGTTCGCCAATTCGTTCATCTCGATAACCATGATCTTCTTCATCATCTTTATCACAAGCATTGTTACCAATAGGTTCATCATTAATAGGTGGCGTAAATTTGGGGGCGGAGGCGGAGCGAAATTCTTTGCCGTCAGCAAAGTAAATAATAAATGCAATATTGGTTTCGTAATGATGCCCATTGCGTGTTGAACGTTTTATAACAACATTTTTTTGTAAAAAAGGCACGTCCAATTTATAGCTATGTTGGATAAGACTTAAGAGGGTGCGCGCGGTTTGCGCGAGGTTTGCATCTTGTATTTCTTCAATTTCATGTGCGGTTTCTTGTTCAACCCAAATAACAATAACCCCCCAACAGGCGATTAATGTACTGCCCAGTATAAGAAGTAATCGTTTGCGTAAAGAATACTGTTTCATGGTGATGCTGTAACCATATACCCCACCCCCCGCACGTTTTGAATCAAATCTTTGCCTAGTTTTTTGCGTAAATGATGAATGTAAACCTCTACTGCATTACTTTCAACAAATTCATTCCAACCATATAAACTGTCTTCTAAACGGGCGCGTGACAATACTTTACCTTTGTTTTCTAATAATATTTTTAAAATTGCAAATTCTTTAGGTGACAGGGTAATGGCTTCATCCGCAAAGGTGACATAATGGGCAGCGGGGTCTAAACATAAATCCCCATGCCACAATTTAGGGTTAGCGCGTCCATTCGCACGACGTAATAAAGCCCGAAGCCTTGCAAGTAATTCATTAAAACTAAATGGTTTTACAAGATAATCATCAGCCCCAGCATCTAACCCTAAAACACGGTCATTAACCGTATCACGGGCAGTTAGCACCAAAACAGGAATGGTATTATTCGCCAATCGTAACTGTTTTAAGAGGGTTAAACCGTCTTTTTTAGGTAAGGCTAAATCTAAGATTAAGCCATCATATTGTTCTGCCTGCAATGTATGTTCAGCTTCTTCAGCCGTTTTTACCCAATTAGCCGCGTAACCTTCTTGATTCAATCCTGTTTGTACGCCATCGCCAATTAATAAATTATCTTCGACAACCAAGAGACGCATAACAATATCCTTTAAAATAATAAAGTTAAAGACTAAAAACCAATAAAGGTTCAGTTTTTCCTTTCATGTGAATGGTTCTTTGGGCTTGCGTTGTTGGTTTAACCGCCAGATGATTAAAAACAGCCTGAGAAACCAATAATTCACCCCGTGTTGCTTGTTCACAAATCCGTTTTGCGGTGTTTACCGTATCGCCAATCACATCATAGGTTTTCATTTTATTACTGCCTAATAATCCTTCAACCAATGCCCCCGTATGTACGCCAATACCCACACCTAAATCATAACAAGCCAATAATTGTACTATATTTTTTTGTAAAAACTGTGCGACAGACAGGGCAGAAACGGACGTGCGAAAAACTATCATAATTTCATCCCCTGTTAGCTTAACTTTAATCGCATCCGTTCCCGTCCATGCCTGTTCTGCGATAGCACAATAAGCATTTATCATTTCAACAACCATTTCAGGGGATTGTGCTTCACTCCAATGTGTAAAACCGCGTATATCCATAAACAACACGGTACGTTCCCGACGGGTTAGGCTCAATTTTGAAGGGTCAGCAACAGCAATTGCTAACATATCTTGTCCTAACAACCATTCGGAATAACGCTGTAACTGCTCACTGGTTGCCCGTAATAAACGTAAAAAGGATTCAGCGTTATATTGTGCAACCCCTAACATAACGCCTGTTAACGTAGTCGTGAGGGCTAAAAAAGTATGACTACCCTCTGTAAAAAAAAGGGCGAGATTGTAATCATTCTGATAAGTTAAAATGCCATAAATCCAATACATTACTAAAATTATATTCACCCGTAATACACTTTCTAACACCATTAAATAGCGTTCAAAAGACAGGGAAGTATGTAACCGTAAACTTTGTAAAATTCCAATGCCTAACGCAAAACCCCACATCGCAATATGGTTAGGTTTATCAAAAAAAATAACGCCATCTTGAGACATTTCCGCCACTGTATAAATCAGTACAACCACCAAATTGCCCAAAAAAGGACGGGGACACCCTAAATAACGCGATGTCCCCAAATAAGTGGCTTGTATAAAACACGCACAAATTAAGACATAAATATCTGTTTCAGAAAAATAACTTTTACCCTCTAATAACAATTCTAAAAAAATATTAGCGACGGAAAAATGCACCGTATTTGTAAAAAACTCTTGAGTTATCAGCTCACCGCGTGTGCCATGTAGCCGATGGTGCAATTCTCTATTCATAATCGCTTCAATTATTTTTAAATACCAACTGAAGGAGTCAAAAAATAATTTTTAACTCCTCACCTATAAAGTTAAGAATTAATCATCATCCCAACGACCATGATTAGGAATATCAACGGTTTTTTCGCTGTACAACCCTTTTTCGGCGGTAGTATGACAAGCATCACAACGGCTGAAAGATTTCACATCAGGATTTCCCGCAACCAATTTTGCAGGAATTTCATCATGTTTACGGCGGAAATAAGCCGTTTCAGTAATCCGCAACGGGGTTTCACTGGTTTGCAAACCCTTCAGTATTGTCTTACCTAACTTACTTTGCCCCTTATCAGCCGCATTGTCTGTTAAATAACTTAAAATGGCTTGCTGTTGTTCCGTCGCCAACTCCGCATTTTCACCAAAATGCTTATCCAAACTGCCCATTAATGCCGTCCATGAACGGGCAGGCAATAAAGCGGGTTGATAAGCAAAATGACAACCACCACATTCTTTAACATAATCTGCGTTTAACGTACTTTGCACATTACCACCCGTTTCCCTTTCCTCGCGTTCACCACGTTCACCGGCAAACAGCGGCGTAGTTACGATACTTAACGCAGTCAACAATAACAGTATTCCTGTTTGATATTTCATCAGCTTAACCTCTCTTATTAAAAAATATCATTGTGCTTGAATGTAACTGAGGACATCACCTTTCTCTTGCGGGGTACATTCACGCCCCATCGTCCATTTACAGTTACGCAATAACCATTTTTGAATGTCTTTTACATTACTTAAACGCGCAGAATTAACAGACGGCGCAAGTGGTTTGATGAGTTTGCCTGTTTCCATGTGTTTGCCCTCAGCGCGCAAATCAGCGGTATGACAGTTAGCACATTGCCGTTCTTTACCCGATTGTGCGTCTAGCGTGGATTGTTCCCACACCTTTTTCCCCGCTTCAACACTAAACGCGCTGGCACCTGCTTGGCGATACTCATTTAACAACTGGTCAACCGCCTCCGTTGCCTGTGCCGACAGGCTGGAAAATAAAAGTAATAAAATAAATAAATTACGCTTATACATCATAAATGTCCTTGCAGTGAGTAAAACTAAAATATTGTAAAAAGACTTAAGGGATAGCGGGATAGTGCATAGCACCGTCCTCAAACGTTCCCTGCTCCGCGTCCAAATGACAAGCCGCACAATTCGCTTTTTGTTTCACCAGTGGTAATTGCCAATACGCATCAGGTACGCTGGCATGTTTCGTTTGCCAATAATAAGTGTCTGTAATTCGTTGCGGGGTTTGAGTGGCGGGTGTACTACGATTGATATGCCATGCCGCTTCACTTAACTGTTTTTCTGCGGCATTAGCTTGAGCAAACGCTTGTAAAATAGCCAATGTATCGGGTTCTAATGCTAAATCGTCGTTAAAATGTGCTGATGTTTGTGTTAGCAAGAGTTGCCATGAACGGGCGGGCAATAAGGCGGGCGGATAGGCAAGATGACAAGCACCACATTCAGCTTGCCATGTTGTATTGATAGGTAATGCAACACCTTGAATAGGAATATAAGGCTTATCAGCAGTTTGCTGAAAATAACCCCAAAAGTAAAATACACCACTGGCGACCAGCGTGATAACAAGCAAACTAGCTAGAAAAAAATGTTTTGAAACAATAGGATGTTTAATTGATACAGGTGATATTTTATAGCCACTAATCATTGACTGCACAAGGTTTTCATCGTGAATAATACTTTCGGCTAATACCCCTGCAACATGCACCGCAATGGCACCCAACATTAACCATGCAACCACTTTATGTGCTTTGTGTGCGATTCCACCCATATTAAAGCTAAACCAACCTGCCAATATGCCATGCTGCTCTTCCCCCCATTGGGTTAAAAATCCAGTTGCAACAATTGTAAAGGCAAGAGATAACAGGAGAAAAACCGCCCAGCCACCAATAGGATTATGTCCTAAATAATGTACCCGCTGTGCTGTTAGCAAGGTTTGCAAATAACGCAAAACGGTAGGAATGGAGTACGCAAATTCTGTAAATCGCGCGTAATATGAGCCAATAACCCCCCAAATTAAGCGAAAAACTAATAGGGCGAAAAAAACATAGCCCGCAAAAAGATGGATATGCAAATAACGGTCATCCCCATGCGTAAACCAAGCGACAGCAAAACTCAGCGCAAATAACCAATGAAATAAACGCGTCGGCAAATCCCAAACCCGAACAACCTGCAAAGAATCAACGTGCATTTTTTATAACCATCTTAAATATCAGATAGTATTGCACTATAAACAGGTTGACTTAATAAAAACTTAAATAAAAAGACCAAAACAACAGAGATATAGCTAACGCACTTTAAAATGATTATTGTAGGGTGGAATAGGCGCAAGCCAGTGCAAGCTTTCTGCATAAACTCAGCTATTTTTGGCGTTTTATGGTGGAATACGCTACGCTATTCCACCCTACATTAAGCTGCTTTTTAAGTTGCGTTAGCTATACCATCGTCTCAAATAGTGTTATCCATCTATCTGTATCAAAAAATACTGACTTGATAACCATTATTACCAACACAATCTCATTTCCATAGGAAATAACATGAGGAGCAAGCAATAATGTTAGAAAAAGCAACCTTTGGCGCGGGATGTTTTTGGGGAATAGAACAACGGTTTCGGCAAATACAAGGCGTTGTTGATGTCGCGGTTGGCTATGCAGGCGGGCATCTTGCAAACCCTGATTATGAAAGCGTTTGTACAGATAGGACGGGTCATGCGGAAGTTGTACAAATAGAATTTGACCCCGCTATTGTCAGCTATGAACAACTGTTGGCGGTTTTTTGGAATTGTCATAATCCCACAACGTTAAACCGTCAAGGGCCTGATACGGGGACACAATACCGCTCAGTTATTTTTTTTCACTCGCCCGCACAAGAAGCCAGTGCCATTGCTTCAAAAATCGAGTTGGCAAAAAGTGGACGTTATGCAACGCCGATTGTAACGGAAATAGTTGTTGCACCAACGTTTTATCGTGCAGAAGAATATCATCAACAATATTTAGCAAAACGGGGCGTAGCCTATTGTCACTAGCTAAACATAATCGCTTGATAAAAATTTTAAAAAAGTGTACTCAATATTTAACAAGGTGCGAATTCATTCGCACCATAAAATGTTACACAGGCTTAAACACCATCCAATACAAATTTAATAACGGCAATAACGTTGCGATTGTGCCAAATATCAGCCAAAAACGTCCTAGTTTCCAATAAGTATCAGGAATAATACCATCCACTGCAAACTGTTTTGCCATGCGTGCTTGTTTGATTTGAATAGGAATTAAAATAAACAGCCAAATTAAACCCGATAACAAAAATAAGATATTTCCCCATAATAACCACTTTATGTGCATAAGCTCTAAACTTCCTACCATTGCCGTACCTAACCCTGCAATAAATAAAAAGGTTGCACCACCCGCAGTAAAAATATAATCGGTTAATGTAACTTGCCGTTGTGCAAAAGCGATAATCGCAGGATGGCGGGTTCTATCTGCCATCGTTTTCCACCAGCCTGTGATAATGATATTTCCCAAAAACAATATAATACCTAAAATATGTAGGCTTTTAAAAAATAGGTAAAGATTAAACATATTATTTACCCTAATTTTATTTTAAATCTGTTTTAGGCATTATCAGCGGCTAATGCTTGTAATAACTGTTTTGCGCCTTGTGCTAATAAATGCTGAGCAACCATTTCACCCAATAAAATGGCGTTATCTATCCCACCAACGGATTGCGCCCGTAAAATCTGTTTGCCCGCAACATCCGCGACTAAACCGCGCAAAATTAGTTCATCACCCACGATTTCCGCAAATCCGCCTATAGGGACTTGGCAACTCCCTCCTAAACGGGTATTAATCATGCGTTCAGCAATAACCCGTTGGTGCGTTTCTGGGTCATTCAAAACGGCAATTAATTGATTTACTTCTATATCATCGGTGCGACATTCTACGCCTAACGCGCCTTGTCCAATGGCGGGCAGAAGTTGTTCGGCAGAAAAAATGCTCCGAATTCGTGATTCTAAGCCCAACCGTTTTAATCCACTAACAGCTAAAACAATGGCATGATATTCACCATTATCTAATTTGCTCAAGCGTGTACCAACATTGCCACGTAGCGTGCGAATTTGTAAATCAGGCCGCAAGGCTAATAATTGACATTGTCGCCGTAAGCTGGATGTACCAACAATTGCGCCATCGGGTAAGTCTGCAAAATTGGCATAGTCATTAGAAACAAAAGCATCAAATGGATTTTCGCGTTGCATAATCACAGGCAAGTGTAACCCTGTGGGAAAATCAATAGGCACATCTTTCATAGAATGGACGGCAATATCGACGGTGTTTTCTAACAATCCCTGTTCTAATTCCTTAACAAATAAGCCTTTACCGCCAATTTTTGCTAAGGGTGCATCTAAAATTTTATCCCCTTTCGTCGTCATTTCAACAATTTCAATGCTTAAGCGGGGATAAATCTGTTGTAGCGTATCGCGGACATGGTAGGCTTGCCATAAGGCGAGAGGGCTTTTACGGGTTGCAATGCGAATTTTATTCATAGTTAAATTAAGTAGATACCTATACAGATTGTTTTTCCCGCCAGTTTAACGGGGTCACTTTTTCATACAGCCAAGGGTATTGTGTCACCATTTTATGCACTTGCATTAAACGATAACCTAATAATGCAAATCCATAAATTAATGCTAAATCAAATAAATATCCAAGAATAGAGAGTAAATCTTGTTGAAAGAGGGCAAAGAGGATAAAGCGTTCAAAAATGGTTAATAATGCGCTATATCCAATGAGTAAATGGATGGATTGCCATTGTCCTGCAACTGCACGTCCCATCATGTAAGCAGCAGAGCCAAACAGTAAGATGGATACAATGAAAAAAACCAGTAGTGAACCAGAAAACATATTCATTATCCTTATGATACTAATGGATAAATTAAACCTAACATTTTAGCAAGTAGTGGTAAAACTTTATTCGCATTTTCTGCATTAAAATCGTTATTAATCACAGCAACGCTTGTTGTTGTCTGTTGATAACCTTGGGCGGCACGCTCGCCAATGCGGAGTCGTTCTGTTTGCGAAAAACCGCTAAATGTCCGTCTTAATAAGGGTAAAAGATGCACAAATGTGTCTTCGGTCAGTTCCACTAACCAGCGGTCTAACAGTTGTAATAATTCATCGTCATGCAGTAAAACTGCGCCACTGCCTTGTAAGAAACCACCAATCCACGCGCCAGAGTAGGCTGGTTCGTTGGCAGAAGAGAGGGCTAAACTTAAGGCGGTCGCAACAGCATCGCTATCTATAACATGGGCGTTAGCAAGTAAGCGACAACAACCGCCCCCCACAAGTCCATGTAATCCAATTTGTTGCACGAGGCGTTGCAATGTTTTTTGCCAGTCGCTGGTGTGTCCCGCGTTTTGTAGTAAGTTAATCGCGTTGTTGGTTTGGGTAAGGTGTTGATACATGGCTTCTGCCGCATCATCATCTAAGGCACTGCACGCATTAGGTAAACCGATACATATTCGGGTGATAAGTGTGGCAACAACGTGTTCAATCGCGGTGGTTTTAAAACGGCGCACAGTGCCATAACGCAGGATATTTGCGAGCGCAGGTAAGGCTTCCATTAATTCTGCAACATCATGGGCAAGCGCGGTTTTTTCTTCTAAACAACGCATAGCAACTTGTATTGCTTGGGGCAATTCTGCCAGTAATACATCGTCTAGTAGTTGGCTGATAGTGGATAGGTTGGGGGCTTTTTCGAGCGCGTCGCAGATATAACGACTACTGGCTTCTACAACCGTTCCGCCCCAGATGCTGACTTCTACTAAACGAATAGCAAATTCAGGTTGCCATTGAATTCGCCAGCTTTCTTTAAATGTACCTTTTGCCGAGCCTGAGCCATATAATATTCCCCACTCGATTTTTAATAAGCGTAAGCGATGAAGTAGTTGCGATTTAGCTAAATCATTATCTTTACGTAAATCCAGTTCAATATCTTTTTCAGAGGCTTCTGCTTTTAAGCGCAACTTTTTTTGTAACCGGAGCAAATCTTGTTGCAAGGGAACGGTTGGCGCGGTGCTAGGAACGCTACCTAACCGATTATTAATCATTAATTTATCGTGAATAAGCATTAGCGGGGCATCATTGCCAAAACATAAACCTGCTAATGCGGCATCATTTAATTCTTCTAAATCGGGTAAGGGTTTTTCTCGCAGTGCTGCGAGGGCTTCGGCTAAACGTATCGAGTCGATAACGCTAGCCGTTGGTGCATCTAAGCCTGCACCATTGCGTAATTGTTGGGCGACTTTTGCTAACCAGCGGGTGCTGATGTTGTGGGCGCGTAGTTCTGGGCTTGTGTGTGATTCCCACAGGTGTTGATACCAACCAGGAGCGTGTACGCCTGCACCGTAACCGCTAGCGTAGGTGAGGCGTTCATAGTTCCAAGGAACCCATGTAGCTTGTACTTTGGCTTTTGGTAGGCCTTTTAAAACCGCATCATCGGCTTTTGCTGCCACTTCTTTTGCTAATGCAGGGACATGCCACGCGCCACAAACGACGGCAATGTTTTCATGTCCTGCTTTTATAACTTGGCGTAACGTTTTACGCATCCATGCTTCGCGTAAAATTTCTCGTTGTTGTCGTTTCTCATCAGGGTGTAAGGTATCGCCTAATTCTTCGCGCAATGCAGTCATAGCCTCTTCAATGCCTTTAAACAGGGCTAAACTGCTCATATCAGACCGTTGTTCTACCATATATTCCCACCAACGTTCTCCATCTTGAAAACCTGCGGCTTCGGCAAGTAGGTCTAACGGGTCTAGCGGATAATGAGATACAGCAGGAACTTCTATTATATCCGTAGCTTCTGACGCGGTGGTTGTTTCGGGCGTTAATGTCTCGGCAGGTTCTTCGGCTTGCGCTCTTAAAGCTTCTGCGGCAACAAGGGCGTGGGCTTTATTGATAGCTATTTGATGGGTTTGTGGTAAATCCATAAAATGCACAGCAATATTATTTTTTAGTGCATATTGAATGGCTTGCCATTCTGGCGAAAATTCAGCAAATGGATAAAAAACCGCCTCTTCTAGTGCTTCTGTGTCGTAAAACAGGAGGGCAACGGGCGGTATCATCTCGGGGTCGGTAATAAATGGGAGTAAAGCCTCACCTTCTGAAGGGGCTTCAATCACAATCGCGGTGGGTTTAATTTCGTGTAAAGCCATCAATAAACTCCGCGCTGACCCCGCGCCATGATGACGGATACCAAGTAAATGAAGCATCAGAATTTACCTATGAGAATGTAAAACACGCGTAATATGCTTGAATCTTTTTTTTAAGTGTTTTTTAATCGCCGTGAGACACAACGTATTTTTCTCGTTGTAAGTGCGGTTGTAGATAGTGCCAAGTAATGAAGGATAAAAAAGAGTTCATTTTTAATCATAGAAATTTCCTTTCCGCTGAATTTTTTGGCACTACCCAAATTCATTCACCTGTTTAACTTAGTTTAAGTCTATAGTTGTGAGTATATTAGCACTGACAGCGCGGACAATATTATGTTTGTTAGCTTATCACAAGTACAACCAGATTTGAGGGTACAACTATGTTACTGAACAACCTAAAATATTTACCACTGGCTATTTATTGCTTGCCTTTCTTTTCTCAACCAGTTGAATCTAAAGAAAACCCTCAACCACCGTATATTGCTTATGAAAACCGTGAGGGCTTAACCTTTAAAACCGCAGATTGTGTGAGTGCGGTGGAAAAAGTGTTGGCAAAAGATGGTTTTCAACGGGTTATTGCGAATGCGAATGGTGAAATTTTAGCAGCTTATACCAAAGTTGAAGACTATCAGTTTAAGGCTATTGTGAGTTGCATGGGAAGTTATGGCGTGTTGCGGGTGGTGATAGTCACAGATTTATCAGGACAGGGCAGTAATAAAGCCCGTAGTCTCACTCAAGGGATATTGCAAGCCTTAGGCAGTACTGAAAAAACGGGGGTTGTCGCAGCCGAGGCTGTAGCAAGCAGTGTAATCAAACCGCCGTCGATTAAAGGTGCTGAAGAGTATGAAAAAGGCAACCATTTTTATGAAGGTAACGGCGCAATACAAGATTTTAATCAAGCAGCAGAATGGTATAAAAAGGCAGCCGAACAGGGAAATAGTGACGCATTTTTTAAATTGGGCACGATGTATTATTACGGTTATGGCGTAACGCAAGATTTTCAACAATCGTATATTTGGTTTTCTCTAGCAGCAACCAGTGGTAGAAAAGATGCAGTTAATGCGCGTAATGAAGTGATGGAAAAGTTGACAAAACAACAAATCACCGACGGACAAAAGCAAACTAAAAAGTTGTATGAACAATATGTGAAAAAATAATGCGTGTAACCGTTAGAGGCGTATATAAGTCTGTAGGTATCTATTTTCACATTGTTACATACCTACTTTAAAGATTAGCGCGCTAGTTTAATCCTCATTTCTTATTCAGTTCTCTTTTTTATATGGGTGCGTTAGCGGTAACATAACGCACCCATATAAAGTATTTGCTGCTATTTTTTCATTAATGATTACAATCAATTCCTAACTTATTTATCACAACTAACAACTTATAACGACTACAAAAATTCCCCGAAGGAGACCTTAATGCGCATTCGACGCGGTTTTAACCTGCTATTACTGCTTATTCCCATCTTGCCCACCCAATTATGGGCGAATCCCCCACCTGACGACCCGCTTAAATCCGTACAATGGATAACCATGTACAACTTGTTTTTAAATAAAAAACCCGTTGTTTTTGACAGTCGTGTTAACGTTATCGCGCCCGAATCGGCAGAAGATTCTATGCACGTTCCCGTTGTCGTGCGTGTTAATGAACTTACTGATATTCAAGAAATTCTTATTTTTGCCGATTTTAATCCCCTGCCTAAAGTTCTCCGTTTTATCCCAACACATGCCAGTCCTTTTATTGGTTTTCGCCTGAAACTTCAACAAGCAACACCTGTTCGCGCGGCTGTTTTAACGCCGACAGGTTGGCATGTGGGTGGTGTGTGGATTGATGCCGCAGGGGGAGGATGTACGCTACCGAGTGCAGGACGTACTGCAAACACATGGGAAAGTACATTGGGCAAGATACGTGGGCGATTATGGACACATGAAAACACGACGCGCGGGAAAATTCAGCTCATGCACCCTATGGACACAGGCTTAGTGAAAGGGATTCCCGTTTTTCACCTAGAAAAAATTCTGCTAACACAAGCGGATGGACAAATACTATTACAACTTGAACCATTTGAACCTATCAGCGAAAACCCAATTTTTACCTTTGAGATTCCTAACAACGATACAATCATTAAACTCAGCGCGACCGATACAAACGGCAATTCATTCACAGGAGAGCTACAGAAATGAAATATTACATCCTCTTAGCTTGGTTAAGTATGGTTAGCGTTAACGCCTATGCGTTGAATTATGCACTAACGCCCGAAAAAATCGCGCCTGATACGTATGCTTTTATCGGTAAAACAGAAGATTTTAGTCCCCAAAACGGGGGAAATATCATCAATACAGCGTTTATCGTTACAAATAACGGTGTGATTGTGATTGATACAGGAGTTTCTCAGCTCTATGGCAACGCGCAACGTGCGGCGATTAAAACGATAACCGATAAACCTATTCTTAAAGTTATCCATACAAATTATCACCCTGACCGTTTTTTAGGCAATCAAGCCTACCACGATGTCACCATCGCCGCGCTACCCGCCACAATACAAGGGATGAAAGAACACGCTGAAGACTTTACAAATAATATGTATCGGATGATAGGCTCATGGATGCAAGGGACTGAGGCACAATTTCCGACAGAATCTTTGCAAGCGGGTGAATTAATTATCGATAACCACGCCTTACAATTGTACGCACTACAAGGACATACGCCTGCTGACTTGGTCATTCTTGATAAAACAACGGGCGTACTATTTACTGGCGGCGTGGTGTTTTACCAACGAATGCCAACCACACCAAGCGTCACCCGTTTAGAAGATTGGTTAACAGAATTAGACACACTAGAAAAGATTCCCTTTAAAATATTGCTTCCCTCACACGGTGCGCCAACCTCAGACAAACGGGCAATTATACAAACCCGCCAATATTTACAATGGTTAGCTCAGACATTGAACACAGCGGCAGAATCAGGATTAGATATGGCAGAAGTGATGCAAACAGAACTCCCTGATATGTTTGCAACGCTTGGTGTGGGACATGTGGAATTTGTCCGCTCAGTAGTACATTTATATCCCGCTTTAGAAATCAACGCATTAAATTTGCCCACTGAGGAAAATCATCAATAGAGACTTCATAGCGCGTCCGTTAAATCCCGCCTAGCCCCCTTTTCCAATTCCAAAAGGGGGAATCTTTCTTATCCTGACGGCTTTATCACTACCGATTGTTTTAATTATTATCACTAGGAAATTTAATATGTTAAAAAAAGTTTTACCGCTAACCTTTCTACTAGGATTATTAGCGGGATTAAGCAGTTGTAATTCTGTACCAGAACCCTTGCAATTAACAGGTGATTCAATGGGTTCAACGTATCACGTTACCATATCACGATTGCCCGCAACCATGACGGCTGAACAAGCGAAAGCGGCGATTGAACATATTTTGACGCGCATGAATGAAACCGTGTCAACCTATCATGAAAATTCTGAAGTCTCTCGTTTTAACCGCTCTACCAGTACCGATTGGTTTAGCGTATCGCCTGAAGTCGTAACCATTACTGAAGAATCCCTAAAAGATAGCGTGTTAAGTCAAGGGGCGTTTGATGTCACATTAGAACCGTTAATTACATTGTGGGGATTTGGCGCACATTCTAATTTAATGGAAGAACGCATCCCCTCAGAAACAGAAATTCAAGCAGCACTGGCTAAAACAGGCTATAAAAAACTGGAAGTACGCAAAAATCCACCCGCCTTGAGAAAAACAGAACCACAAATAACCATTGATTTATCAGGCATTGCTGTTGGATTTGCTGCGGATGAAGTTGCTGAATATTTTGAAAAGCAAGGGATTCATGATTATTTGGTTGATATGGGGGGAGAATTGCGCGTTAAGGGACACAACCCACAACAACAGCCGTGGCGAGTTGCAATTGAAAAACCCTTACTTAACCAACGTGAAGCACAACGTATTGTTGAAATGACCGACCATGCGATTACAACGGCAGGCGATTATCGTAACTACTTTGAAAAGGATGGTAAACGTTACTCACACATTATCAATCCACGCACAGGGCGACCAATAGACCATAATTTAGCAGCCGTCACGGTTATTCATGAAAGCGCGTTAGTTGCCGATGGCTTAGATACCCTGTTAATGGTATTAGGTGCGGAGCAAGGCTATGATTTAGCAGTTAAAGAAGGCTGGGCAGTTTTCTTTTTAGTAAAAACCCCAGAAGGATTTCAGGAGAAATATACCCCTGAATTTGCAAATTTTTTAGTAAAAGAAAACCCTTAAAATTAAATAAAGTAGCGGTATATAAATCCGCTACTTGCATAGTATTAACATTCACAATCACTGATTCGCCAAACCATAACAGAAATAAAGTTGCTATTAAAAGATACTCAACCTCATAAATTTACAGATTTAATTTTTAGCTAGTGCATATTGCACCCATTAGCTTGCTTGCTGGAATGTAGAAAAACAACTATTAGTTAGTCACAAGGGTACAAAAATAAGGGGGAGCGATTATGTCACTGACGATGGGAATTATTGGCTTATTATTAATAGGGTTATTAATGGGCGCGGGCATTGTGGGATATAAAATGATGATGACCGTTAAATCCGTTGCACAAACAGAAGATGACGAACATTTATTTATTTAACACTTATTAGTAAACCGTATTCAATAATAAAAATAAACGCGCATTGCCTACATCAGGATTCATACGGTTTACTAAGTTTAACCGTTACCACAAATTCCAAAAATCCAGATTAAAGCTAGATTAATCAGAAAAATGCGTTAATAAAAACAAACCTCTTTTTCTGCCTTATTCATTTGGCACTATCACATTTTACGCGGATAAACGTAAAGAGGACGTGACAGGTTCACGTCCTCTTTTTTTGATAAAAATATCGCAACAGTGAATATGGTATATTGCGCGTTCTATTCGCTGAACACAGGATTATAGCCATGATTCGCAGTATGACCGCCTTTGCGCGAGAAGAACATCAAGAAATATGGGGGAAAGTTTGTTGGGAACTTCGCTCCGTTAATCACCGTCATTTGGATTTATCCATTCGTTTACCTGAAGAATTTCGCAGTTTAGAGCCATTATTCACTGAACGCCTCCAACAGAAAATTAAACGTGGTAAGGTCAACTGTGCATTGTATTTTCAGTCCACCCAACAAACAAATAACGCGCTAAATATTAATGTTGAATTAGTCAATCAGATTTATCAAGCAACCCGTAAAATTAATGAAATTACAGGACAATCTAGTCATGTAGATGCGTTAGATATTTTAAAATTTCCCGGTGTATTAAATCTGCCTACGCTAGATATTGAACAAATCAGCGATACGTTGTTAAAACACTTAGATGGTGCTGTTAAGCAATTAATTGCTCACCGTGAACGAGAAGGCACACAATTAGCGTTACTGATTCAACAACGATGTGAAGCTATCGCACAAGCAGTGCAACAAATTCGTGCTGAATTACCTCAAATTTTATCAGGACAACGTGAACGCTTGTTAAACCGTTTATCTGAGTTAAAAGAATTAGATAATGACCGCGTTGAACAAGAAATGGTTATTCTTGCACAGAAAATGGATGTTGCTGAAGAATTAGACCGTTTAGAAACGCATTTGCTGGAAGTGAAAGAAATTTTTACTCAAGATGAACCCATAGGCAGACGACTAGATTTTTTAGTTCAAGAATTACACCGTGAGGCTAATACCTTAGGCTCAAAAGCAAATCATATTAGTACAACGCATTGTGCGATTGAATTAAAAGTATTAATTGAACAAATCCGCGAACAAACACAAAACATCGAATAAGTTTTATGACGCTTAATCAATCCTATCCAGTGACAGGCAATCAACAAGGCGTGCTATATGTGATTGCCGCGCCCTCGGGGGCAGGAAAAACCAGTTTAGTTGCTGCATTGTTACAGCGCGTAAGCAACATTTGTGTCTCTGTTTCACATACAACCCGCGCCGCTCGTCCAGCCGAAGTTAATGGTGTGAATTATCATTTTGTGAGTATTGCAACCTTTGAAGCGATGCTAACCAATGCAGTTTTTTTTGAACATGCAAAGGTTTACGACAATTACTATGGCACATCGAAACAAACGGTTGTTGAAAAATTACAACAAGGTATTGATGTTATTTTAGAAATTGACTGGCAGGGCGCGCAATCCGTGCGGGCGTTAATGCCTGACAGTGTGAGTATTTTTATACTTCCGCCATCCCGTCAAATTTTAGAACAACGTTTGCGTGCGCGTGGGCAGGATACAGAAACCGTTATCACACGACGGATGCAGGCAGCCGTCGCAGAAATGAGCCATTATTCAGCGTTCGATTATGTTGTTATCAATGACCAATTCGAACAAGCATTACAAGATTTACAAGCAATTGTGCAAACACAACGTTTAACACGGGCGCGCCAACAGGTGAAGTACGCGCAATTACTAACAGAATTATTAGCTTAAATGATGCTTGCTACACCCGCTACACGCTTTTCCCTTATTGATGCTAGTCGTGGGTTTGCCATTGTGTTAATGGTGATTTATCACGCCTGCTATGACCTTAATTACTTTCATTTTGTTGACTGGAATTTGTATGAATCCCCCTTTTGGGTCAATTTTCGTACATTCATTGTAACGTTGTTTATTGGCATTGCGGGCATCAGTTTGTCCCTTGCTTGTCGTCAATCCGTATTAAGCCTGACCTATTTGCGCCGTTTAGGGTTATTAATTTTGTGTGCGTTGTTGATTAGTGCGGTTAGTTTCGCGCTGTTTCATCAACGTTATATCTTCTTTGGAATCCTACATTTTATGGTTGTAGCGAGCATTATTGGTTTAGCCTTTGTTCATCGTGCATGGTTAAGTTTAGGTGTCGGTATTATCTGCTTACTCATGGGGTTATTAATACAACATCCTGTATTTAATCAACCTAGTTTGCAATGGGCAGGCTTGATGACGCATAAACCGCATACGGAAGATTATGTTCCCTTTTTGCCTTGGTTTGGTGTGTTTTTGCTCGGCATGTTTATTGGGGAACGAGGACAAAATTTTTTATCTATTTACAATAAATTAGATTATGTAGGTCAGCCATTACTCTGTTGGTTAGGTAAACGGAGTTTGTGGATTTATCTTGTGCATCAACCTTTGTTAATGGGCATTTTATTTCTTGTTGCACAGCTAAAAAGATAATTTGTTTTTTGATTAAAAACTGTCTGCATCAACGTTTTTAAACCACGAAAGTAGTACGGATACCACCACTTAAAGCCGTGTTATCCCGCTTAAAAAACGATTCAAGTTGACAGACACTAATGCCGTAATTTTCTTGTTTTTCATTCTAACATCATGATTCATAAGCTCTTTAATCTTCAATAATGAAAAGCATGGTTTCCGATAGTTTTTTGTTAATTGTATCTATCCCGTAGTAAATTCTTTTTCACCCTTTAAGTTAAATGAGTCTTTTATGAAACCTATTGAAAACTCAACGTTATATCCAAACGTTCGCAAAGGAAAAGCGCAAGCGATTCCGTCCGAGGATGTAGAGCAGTCGCTTTATGCTAAACGCCAAAAAATTTATCCTCGACAAGTACATGGCTTGTTTGCGCGCTTGCGAATTACTAGCGTTTTAACTTTATTGGGTATTTACTATATTTTCCCTTGGTTACAATGGGATGGACGGCAGGCTGTTCTATTTGATTTACCCGCACGCCAATTTTATATTGGTGGGTGGATTTTTTGGCCACAAGATTTTATTTATCTTGCATTTTTACTGATTATTGCTGGGTTTAGCTTGTTCTTTTTCACGACCTTAGCAGGGCGTTTATGGTGTGGTTATGCCTGTCCACAAACGGCATGGACTGAAACATTTTTGTGGATGGAACGGTTAGTTGAAGGTGACCGTAGTCGCCAGATGAAACTGGATAAAGAACCCATGTCCGCGCGGAAATTTCGGATTAAAGCTACTAAACATGGTTTATGGATAGGTTTTTCATTGATTACGGGTTTTACTTTTATTGGTTATTTCACACCCATTCGGGAATTAATGGATAATTTAATCCCTTATAATCTTTCGGGTTGGGAAACATTTTGGTTTTTTTTCTATAGTGCTGCAACCTATGGTAATGCAGGGTTTATGCGTGAGCAAATCTGTATTTATATGTGTCCTTATTCCCGTTTCCAAAGTGCTATGTTTGATAAGGATACGCTGATTATTGCTTATGATGCAGAGCGGGGTGATCCACGCGGCTCACGGAAAAAAGGCGAGGATTATCAAGCAAAAAATCTAGGTTCATGTATTAATTGCACGATGTGTGTGCAGGTTTGTCCGACGGGTATAGATATTCGTGATGGTTTGCAATATCAATGTATTGGTTGCTCTGCTTGTATTGATGTCTGTGATGACATAATGGAAAAAATGAACTACCCAAAAGGGTTAATTCGTTACACCACCGACCATGCAATTCATGGTAATAAAACGCATATTCTCCGCCCTCGTATTCTTGTTTATGCCACATTATTGCTTACGTTATTTGGATTACTGATTTATTCCATTGCTATCCGTGTGCCTGTGCAATTGGATGTGATGCGCGACCGTAATATGCTCTATCGGGAAAGTAATGAGGGCTTAATTCAAAACGTCTATATGTTAAAGTTGATAAACAAGGATATACACCCACATCAATTTACTGTTACCGTCAATGGCTTGCAAAATATTCAGTTAGAAATGGATAGCACTATTATTGAGGTGGCAGGTAGTAGTTTGTTGGATTTACCTGTACGTGTTAATGTTGCGCGTGACGATATTCCTGAACAAAGCAATACAATAGAATTTACACTTGCTGTTGAGGGTCAACCTGACTGGACAGTAACAGAAGATGCACGGTTTTTAGGTCCTTTAAAACGCTTGAGATGATTATGTCCACAGAAAAAATTTTTACCCGTTGGTATAAAGAACCCTTTGTATGGTTTATTATTTTCTTTCCGCTGACGGCTGTTATTGCGGGGTTTTTCACCTTAGATTTAGCCATTGAATCTAACGATGGAATGGTTGCGGATGACTATTATAAAAGCGGTCTCGCTATTAATATGACGTTAGAGCGGGATAAAGAGGCTATTGCGCTAGGGCTTAAAGCGCATATACAGTTAGACAAGGTGAGCAAGTCTTTATTGTTGACGCTAAAAGCATCGCCAACCTATCAATACCCTGAAACCATCACATTATCCTTTCTCCATCATACACAATCTGGTTATGATCAGACGCAAGTCTTGAAACGCGTGGGTGATGACAGTTATCAAGGTGTTTTTCCTGAACTGATTGATGGCAATTGGTATGTATTACTCAATACAGATAAGACCGATAAAAGTACCACAGATAAAGAATGGCGGTTGTTAAAATCTGTACACACACCATTAACCGAGCTTTCTATCGAACCTAATTCTGTAACGGCGGCTAGTGATTATTATAATGATGGATTAGCCGTCAGCATAAGCGTAGCGCAAGACCAAGAAGCCGTTAATCAAAGACTTGAAGCCTATTTACAACTGGATAAGCCACACAATCCTTTGTTATTAACGCTCAAAGCCCTGCCAACTTTTCAATATCCTGAAATGATTACCCTCTCCTTTTTTCATCAAACACAAGGGAATTATACGCAGACACAAGTCTTAAAGCGGGTTGGCGATGACCGTTATGAAGGTGTTGTACCCGAGCTTGCTGAGGGAAATTGGTATGTACAACTCAATGCAACAACAGTAGAGAAGAACACACAAACTAAAGCGTGGCGACTACTGAAATATGTACACATCCCATTGATAGAAAAAGAACTCATTGTTAAATCGTTTTTTGTAACGCGATAAATAAGTCTCTCGTAAAAGTGACACGGATATCACCTTTTTAACGGGTGTTATCCGTTTATCTTTTAAAAATCATCCATCGACAACCATTACAATTACTTATCAATCCACTCTTTGCGATACACTAATCGATCAACAAATTGTACTTTAATCGTTGCTTTATCCCCTTCCCAATACGCTTCAACACCTAACGCTGTAACACCTGCCGCTTTTGTTCTATTAGGTTCACCCATAATATCATTCACTTTTGTATCAGTCATGCCAATCTCAATCCGCTCAAAATTGCTCTTACTAACGGTTGAACCCATACACGCCACCAACCCAAAAGAAATGACAAATAATACAGCTAATCTAATGATATATCGCATAATTAATCCCTCATCTTTATTATACAGAAAAAACCATTTGTCAAAAAAATACTACCTCTTATCCTGTTAAACACAGTATAACCCAGCGAAAAATCCTACTATTCAATCACACTTAGTGGTAACCCATTGTTAAGCCCGCACCGCGCAATCGTTGCGGGTCTTTTTTTGTCTAAATATCTTCTAAATTCCGCATATCCCACCTAAAAAATCATTTACTCTTCAAATACCTTAACAGAACATTGTACACGGCTTTTGAGAAACACCGCGTTGATTAACACAATCTGGTATGATTATCGTTCAAACCCTCCACAAGAGGCAGTGTTAATTTTGAATCATCCATTCATTATTTGTCATTAAACGGCGTTAAAAAAGGAAATCGCATGTTAAACCCAGTCAAAGTCGGCTTACTTGGACTCGGCACAGTTGGTGGCGGCACAATTAATGTTTTACAACGTAATGCACAAGAAATTTCACGGCGTGCAGGACGTGGCATTGTTGTAACCCATGCTAGCGCGAGAGATTTAACCAAACCACGCCTATGTCACACGGATGGAATTACTTTAACAACAGAACCTTTTGATGTCATCAATGACCCCAATGTTGACATCATCGCCGAACTAATTGGCGGAACAACACTGGCAAAAGAGCTTGTTTTAAAAGCTATTAATAATGGAAAACACGTTGTTACCGCCAATAAAGCCTTAATTGCTTTACATGGTAATGAAATTTTTGCCGCCGCCCAACAAAAAGGGGTAATGGTCGCATTTGAAGCGGCTGTTGCGGGTGGAATTCCTATTATCAAAGCAATTCGTGAAGGATTAACAGGGAATCAAATTGCGTGGCTTGCAGGGATTATTAATGGCACAAGTAACTTTATTCTCAGTGAAATGCGCGACAAAGGACGCGATTTTGCGGACGTATTAAACGAAGCGCAACGCCTAGGCTATGCAGAAGCTGACCCAACATTTGATGTGGAAGGTATAGATGCGGGGCATAAGTTGACCATTCTTGCCTCGATTGCCTTTGGTATTCCCCTGCAATTTGACAAGGTTTATACCGAAGGGATTACACAAATTACCCGCGAAGATGTCGGTTATGCAGAAGAATTAGGCTATAGAATCAAACTATTAGGTATTGCAAAACGCACAGAGAAAGGCATTGAATTACGTGTGCATCCTACTTTTATTCCCGTGCAACATTTAATTGCTAACGTCAATGGTGTGATGAATGCCATCGTGGTACGTGGTGATGCGGTCGGACAAACGCTCTATTATGGTGCAGGTGCTGGCGCAGACCCCACTGCTTCTGCGGTTGTTGCTGATTTAGTGGATGTTGTGCGAATGCTGACAACCGACCCTGAAAATCATGTCCCACATTTAGCGTTTCAAGCCAATGCGTTATCCAATGTTGCTATTTTACCCATCAGCGATATTGAAAGTATTTACTATTTACGGATGACTGCGTTAGACCGCTTAGGTGTATTAGCACAAGTCACACGAATTTTATCGGACTGTGGCATTAGCATTGAAGCCATCATGCAAAAAGCCCCCCCAGATGATGTTGACCAAGTGCCTATTGTTTTACTAACACATGCTGTTTTAGAAAAACAGGTTAACCAAGCTATCGCGCAAATTGAAGCATTAGAAGGTATTCATGGACACGTAAAGAAAATTCGTGTCGAAATGTTAGAACAATAATCGATTTCCTCTCTGATAAAGTCTGATAAAGACGCAATTCATCGCGTCTTTATCACGCTCAACAAATCACCCGCAAAAATAGTATAAATACCACCGCTTAAAACAACGTTGGTCGCAACGCCTTTTTTTAATACGTTTACAAGTACTCAGGTTAATCCCCACTAAAATAACGGAAATTTTTGCGCCAAATTTATTGTGCATTGCACAAAAAAAGCACAGATTATCTCGATTTACACACATTTACTGCGCAAAAAACACAAGTTTTTTTAATTTAAAAATAAAATTGATTATAAATTAATAAAATAGAATATTGGCATAATCCTTGTGATGGGTTGTAACCTTATACGGTGTTTTACACCTTGTAAAACCCATTGTAGTTGCAGGGGATTTATTATGCGTAACCAACACGCCTTTGAGGCTTATCTTAAGCTCATACTCCTTTTTGGAATTCTTCATACAACCTTCATTCACGCCCAAGAGCCACAAACACTGCCCGCTGAATTAAAAGGTTTAACCATGCCCGGTAATTTGGTTTCTGTGGGGGATCATCGATTACATATTTACTGTACAGGGGAAGGCTCACCTGTGGTTTTAATGGATGCAGGTCTGGGCGGAACATTTATTGACTGGTCACGAATTCAACCAATGGTTGCACAATATACCCGTGTTTGTACCTACGATAGAGCAGGTTATGGCTGGAGCGAGTCTGGTACATCACCACGGACTAGCTCAACCATTGCAGAAGAATTATTTACCCTCGCAAAAAATGCGCATCTTGCCCCCCCTTACATTGTGGTTGGACACTCTTTTGGCGGTTTCAACGTTCGTTTATTTGCCAGCCACCACCCTGCGGAAACCGTAGGCATGGTTTTAGTGGATGCATCACATGAAAAACAATTTAGCCGTTTTGCTAAAGAAACCCAGCAAAATCTTGCACCCACAACAGGCGCGCAAATCGCTTTTTTAAGTCGTCCCCTAATTCCAAACAATTTACCCGCAGACAAGCAAGAACTAGCCAAGCGGATGCTAGCAACCGAGCGGATGTACGGCAGTTTACTCAGCGAAGTATCATCAATGAGAACGAGTGCGCAAGAAGTGTTTAATGCTTCAGAAATTACTGTTCCCCTCGTGGTTATTTCGCGTGGCACGCAAGCATGGCAAAACAATCCACGGGGTGCGCAATTAGAAGCCTTATGGCAAGAATTACAAGATGATTTAGCAAGCCACAGCCCACATAGCGCACATTTAATCGTACATGACAGCAGCCACTATATACACCTTGATAAACCACAAGTTGTTATTGAATCCATTAACAGTTTAGTTGCAATCTATCGTCATGAACGAGCGTTACAAACGGAATTAGACCGCTTAAGCGCGCGTTGGAGCAGTCATCCGACAAAGAATGTTATTGCTTTGGCGATAGAAACCAATTAATCCGAGTCCCAACAGGATTTTTAAAATTCGTAACACACACAGAATACTAAAAATCCTGCTGGATTTAACTTTAACATCGGTAAAAATTAACCAGTTGCATCATAAACACGGCATTGTGCTTGTTGTGTTATATATAAACGATTAGAATAATCAGCTCAATTGCCTTGTACGGAGAAGTACCGAAGTGGCTATAACGGCACCGACTCGAAATCGGTTGGGGGCGTAATGTTCCACGCGGGTTCGAATCCCGCCTTCTCCGCCATCTTTGCTTATTCCCTTTCTGATTACTTATATCTTGTAATCAATCTATTGCATAATTAGCTACCTTATTTGCCTCTTGTTTCTACTGTTTTAACGCCCATGTTTAGAACTGGATGACTAGCCCGTTCATTAGCCGTGTTCGCCCTGCTTTCTACGGAAAAACCGCTATAATTAGTTTACAAAAACACTCGGAAATAAAACACCAAATTTGTGAGAACTAGATAACAATGCAAACAACCCAACTTATTGACAAATTCAATCGTAAGGTCAATTATTTACGTATTTCTGTTACTGACCGTTGCGATTTTCGTTGCGTCTATTGTATGGACGAGCAAATGACTTTTTTGCCGCGCGCGCAATTGTTGACGCTGGAAGAAATCGAGTTGATTGGACGTGCATTTGTGGAACTAGGGGTAACAAAAATTCGGATTACAGGCGGTGAACCATTAGTTCGTAATAATGTCATGCAACTGTTTGACAAACTGGGACAACTAACCAACTTAAAAGAATTGGTTTTAACAACAAATGGTTCACATCTACACACATTGGCACAACCCTTAAAAAATGCTGGGGTAAAGCGAATCAATATCAGCTTAGACAGCCTTAAAGCAGAACGATTTACGCAAATTACACGTGTAGGTCAGCTTTCTACGGTCTTACAAGGCATAGATACGGCATTAAAAGTTGGTTTTGAACGCCTTAAACTGAATACAGTGATTCTGAAAAATCGGAATGAAGACGAAATAATCGATTTGGTAAATTTTGCGATTGATAAAGGGATTGATATTAGTTTTATAGAAGAAATGCCTTTAGGCATCATTGGGGAACATGACCGTGCTGTCGCTTATTATTCCAGCGACCAAATTCGCCAAGTGCTAACCTCCGTATTTAGCTTAATTCCGACGACAGAGACAACAGGCGGGCCTGCAAAATATTACCGCATTCCCAATACAGAAACCCGAGTCGGATTTATTTCGCCACACAGTCATAATTTTTGTGAATCCTGTAATCGCGTGCGCCTAACAACAGAAGGGCGTTTGTTATTATGTTTGGGACAAGAACACTCTGTAGATTTACGGCGTGTTATTAGAGCTAATCCATACGATATTGAACCGCTAAAACAAGCCATTATTAACGCAATGGAAATTAAGCCAAAAGGACATGATTTTGATTTAACCCGTAGCCCTGTCATTCTGCGTTATATGAATATGACAGGCGGGTAACTTACTGTAAAGTAAAAACTATTTTGCAAATCATGATACTATCAAAGATGGCATAGGTGCTGAACCTACCCGATGATGCTCGTATTGCTCCAAATAACCCTGATGAACAAGAGCATTAAAAGCTAACAAATGTAGGATGTAGCTCAGCATCATATACCTATCTTTTGAACTTCCAACGCGTTTATACACCCTACTCAACCACTACAATGTATTAGCTAAGTCCAACTCCCCAGTAAAACCGTTAAATACATCTCCAGAGTTTCAACCGTGACGAGTAAAGACCCGATTGGGTTTGCGGGGGGCGATAGTAATTTGTTTGAGCATGTGGCTAACGACCCTGTGAATTGGGTTGACCTGAATGGATTGGGAAAAATTGGTTTAGCTATCAATTTTACAAAAAAGACGTGGAACCATATTAGAGGAAGACATGTTGATCGTCATAATCCAAGCTGGCAAAACAAAAGAAAATTTAGCGACCCATCCCAAATAGAAAAAAATGCTAATAAAGTAGTTAAAAATCCTGATGTAGAGACTATCCAACCAGATGGAAGAACCCTATATGAAAGGGATTTAGGACGTAAAATTGGAACACAAGGAGAAACAGTAGATAAGCATAATGAAGTAATTACAACTTTTCCAGCAATGACTTATAAAGTACCTGGAGCTACTCTAGGAGTAGCAATTTTTGGTGATAATTTGCTCGGAGAAGGAGTTGATTTTTTCAATCCGCTGTCGGATGTACAGGATGTTATCGATTTTTGCTCACAATAACGTTGATACAATGGTTCTTTCAGGTTAGTTCAGGTAGATGGATATCATATATTTAAGGTAATGATATCCATTTCTTATATCTGTCAAATTCAGATTAGATAAGGAGAATAAATGGCATATTCTATTTTTTTAGGTACATCTCAAAAACGGACTGAAATACATCTATTTGAATTAGAAGAAAGTATGCATGATTATATTTTTGTAAAAAATAAATCTTTAATAAAGAAAGAGTCACGTTTTTATCGCATGTCTGATTACTATAAAGACGCGATTATTTCTTGCAGTGATATGGAAGTATTTATCTCAGAACTTAATGAACTTATTCGTTGTAGCTCAGATGATAAATTAAATATTTTATTGGAGCTAATAAAAAGTATCTGTCTTCTTGGTGTATCTCAAGGAAAGAATATGTATTGCTTTAGTGATTAGCCAGCATAGGGTAGGTTAGATGCGTATCTTCGCACTGTAACGCACCAACTTTTGAATTATTCCAACGTTTTTTAACAACCTCTTTAGAGAACTAAACGCAGAAACCTATCTTTATGATGCCAATGGAAACCGCCTCAATAACACCACCAGCTACGATATCCAAGACTGTTTATTGCAATACGGCACAAACACTTACAGCTATACCAAAAATGGCGAATTGCTGACTAAAAATAACACGCCGTACCACTACGACGTATTAGGCAACCTCCACCATGTCCAACTTCCCACAAAAACCATTGAATACGTCATTGATGCCAAAAACTGTCGGGTTGGTAAAAAAGTCAATGGTGTTCTAACACAAGGCTTTATCTATCAAGGCAAACTCAAACCTGTTGCGCAATTAGACGGTCATGGAGAAATTATTGCTCGTTTTGTTTATACCTCAAAAGCAAACATCCCTGATTACATTATCAAAAATGGTAACACCTACCACATTATCTCTGGCCATTTAGGCAGTCTCCGTTTAATCATCGATGTACAACAACGCTTAAATTACGATGCATTTGGCAACATCATTGAAGATACCAATCCAGAGTTTCAACCGTTTGGGTTTGCGGGTGGGTTGTATGATGTTGATACCAAACTCACACGGCTTGGTGTACGGGATTATGAGGCGGAAACGGGGCAGTGGACGAGTAAAGACCTGATTAATTTTAAAGGTGGTAGTGCTAATTTATTTAAGTATGTGGATAGTGACCCTGTTAATTGGATTGACCCGCTTGGGCTAGAGACCATTTTCCTAATTACCACTGATTTTTATTTTATTTTCCCATTGATTCACATGCTGCCGTTTTTATCGAAAATAATGGAAGACCTATGTTATATGATCCAGTAGGTAGTTATGGCCAAAATGGAATAAAAGGAGAAAATGATATAACTTATGATCAAGATGCAACTTTAAGTAATACCATAGATTTCTATGCAATAGATAGTAAAGTAACACTTATAATCTTTCCAACAACAAAAGAAGATGAACAAACAATTGCTACTAACATGGAAGAACGTGGAGGACAAATAGGTGGATATTGTGCATATGCTGTTTCCAGTGTTGTTGATGGTATTGGTCTATTTAAAAACCTTGGTGTACACAGGTTACCAGGTAATTTAAACAAAGCTCTAACGGCAAGTCAAAGAAATATAAAAAGATGATATTAGTGAGAAAAGTGTTTTTCTTGTTATCCTTATTATTCATATTAATAGGCACAACATTTATTTTTTATGTGCATCTAGTTTTCTTTCCTCATCTTCAGAGCATAAAGGAGATATATAACGTAACACC
Source organism: Beggiatoa leptomitoformis (assembly GCF_001305575.3). Taxonomy (NCBI): domain Bacteria; kingdom Pseudomonadati; phylum Pseudomonadota; class Gammaproteobacteria; order Thiotrichales; family Thiotrichaceae; genus Beggiatoa; species Beggiatoa leptomitoformis. The sequence goes on along the minus strand of NZ_CP012373.2, from coordinate 3,739,739 downwards.
AGAAAAACAGAAAGTCTTTCTCATTTCCCATCAGGATATTTTTTTATGTGCAAAAAAAAGGCAATTATTCCCTTTTGTTGCACGAAGCCTAATGAAACAATTTTTGTTAATAGACAATATGAGACCATTAGAATGGCACATTCAATTTTTTCTTTGGTGTTATCTTATTAAATGGTTTTTAAGTGAAAATGAAATACTTATTCTATATTTTCATTATGATATGCCATTTAACAACATAGGAAATCTCTCTAGCGATTTATTTAACAAAGAGTTAAATACGTTGACCAGAGATGAAGTTGTTGTTCTATTTTGTATTATAAAAAGGATTATAAGACCTAAACCCTCTTGTTCACTCTGCCTCAAAAGCCAATATCCCTGATTACATTCTCAAAAATGGCAATACCTACCGCGTCATCTCCGACCACTTAGGCCGTCCGCGCTTAATCATCGATGTACAAACAAGCGTAATTGCACAACGCTTAAATTACGATGCGTTTGGCAATATCACTGAAGACACGAATCCTGAGTTTCAACCGTTTGGGTTTGCGGGAGGATTGTATGATATTGATACCAAACTCACACGGTTTGGTGTACGGGATTATGAGGCGGAAACGGGATGGTGGACGAGTAAAGACCCGATTAATTTTAAAGGCGGTAGTGCTAATTTATTTGAGTATGTCGGTAGTGACCCTGTGAATTTTATTGACCCAACAGGATTGGAATATGCTGAAGCATTTGCAATGGCTGGAACTGCCATTGGTACTACTGTTGCTATAGGAGGTTCAATTGCTGTAGATGCTGCCACAGGTGGACTTAATATCCTTGCAACTCCTACCAAAATTGCAATTGGTGCTGCGGTAGGCGGCACTATTGGTTATGGGGTTGGTTCAATCATTGATATCATCATGTTTAAGGATGAGGATGTACCCCGTAAAGGACCTCCTGAACAGTGGGTTGATGGAAAAAGAAGATCCAGATTATATGACGATGCGGGCAACCCTAAAGTAGATATCGATCAACCTCATCAAGGGGAAAAGGATACTCACGTGCATGAATGGGACAAAGGGATACGTGAACACCCTGGTCGTCCTGTAAGTCCACTTCCCTCGGGTCACCCTGCAAGATGTCCAGGTGTTGTAATTAAGTAAGATAAATGTAGTACTAGAGTTGGGGTTATTGTCTAATAAATCAGCAAAATCTTTACTCTAGTACCGCAAATTTTCTTTGTAAAAAGCTAGTTAGAACTCACTTTATAAGGTTAAAAAATATAGTCATGATAGATTTCAGTAGATTTATGGAAACAAACATAATGGCTGTTTCTATTATCAAAGCAACTCATGAGCATGATGTATCTATTTTAATATTGGACCATGAGCAAAATTATTGGGTTCTAACTGCCCATTCAGTCAGTGAATTTAGTTTCACTCAGTTGTATTTATCAAATATCATATACGAGATTTGCTTACTCAATGAGAATAATACTAACCTTGAAGAGTTACGTAATACGCTCTTTTTTCTACTTGGTGGTCATGAATATGCTGATGAACATAAGCAATTTTTGTGGAAACCAGTTGAGCGTGTACTTCAAGAGATAAAAAACGCTGAAAGAGTTCTACTAGAAATAGAACCTGTGGCAGGTGCACATATCCTATTATTAGCGAAAGCAATATCGTTAGAACATAAAGGTAAACAAACATTGACTCTACCCCATGCTGGAATGTGGCAAATATAGCTAAGCTAAGTAGGGTGAGCATTGCCCACCTTACCACTACAATATCCTAGGCAACCTCCGCCAAGTCCAACAACCCAACAAAACCATTGAATACGTTATCGATGCCAAAAACCGTCATGTCGGTAAAAAAGTCAATGGTGTATTAACACAAGGCTTTATTTATCAAGGCAAACTCAAACCCGTTACCCAATTAGACGGTCATGGAGAAATTGTTGCTCGTTTTGTTTATGCCTCAAAAGCCAATATCCCTGATTACATTCTCAAAAATAGTAACACTTACCGCATCATTTCCGACCATTTAGGCAGTCCGCGTTTAATCATCGATGTACAAATGGGCGTAATTGTACAACGTTTAAATTACGATGCATTATGACAAATTTACTCCTAACGACGTTAGTTTTCACTTTTTTTATTATCCCCAACATTGAACAACCGATAGATGTGCCATTATGGAAGGCGGTTGTACGTGCTAATGTTATCACCATAGGGAAGGTAACGGGTCTTTCTGAAACTGATAATTCATTTACCGCAGACTTTCAAATAATTAGTACACTTAAAGGCAGTATTCTTAAAACCGACCAAGAAGTCACTTTTTATACTGAAAAACATAAAAGCTTATTTAAAAACTGTCTTAAGCAAGATTGTATTGTTTTTTTGGGTAAATCACCTGATTCTGATGAAATTTCTCTCTTTAATTGGTCAAAAGCTATCACAGACATTTCCAAAGAGACAGCTTTCACTCGAATGGTAAAACAAGAAATTCTCCAACAAGTAACCGATGTAAAAAAAGTTCACGATTATTTAAATCAAAATCCATTGAATGAGGAGTTAACAGTAAAACAATTTTTAGTGGATATTTTTGATAAAGAGAAAGTATATAAAGCCTATGACCAACTCCAAACACTAGATGTCAGCGTTGCTCCTGCGTTGATTAAATACATGGACGATAGGAGAGTGTTACCTTATCCAGGATTAGGACTTAATTCCCCTCATGTTTTTGAAGATGGAAGTGTTGAGGATATTACTCACTATTCTCCAGATTTAGTCATTGATTTACTTGATACGATGTTGGGAGAAATAACAGGAGAAGGCAGTGAGCTTTATAATGGGGGGACTGAAGAGATACGCAAAGAAAGAGTCTTTTTTTGGCATGTTTGGTTGTGTCATAAGCAACCTGTTTTTTGTGAATAGTAAGCCAAGTAGGGTGGCATCGTCCACATCACCATTACGATAAGTCCAACAACCCAACAAAACCATTGAATACATCATCGATGCCAAAAACCGCCGTGTTGGTAAAAAAGTCAATGGCGTATTAACACAAGGCTTTATCTATCAAGGCAAACTCAAACCCGTTGCGCAATTAGACGGTAATGAAGAAGTTGTTGCCAGATTTGTCTATGCTTCAAAAGCGAATATCCCTGATTACATCCTCAAAAACGGCAATACTTATCGAGTTATCTCCGACCACTTAGGCAGTCCGCGCTTAATCATCGATGTGCAAACAGGCTTAATTGCGCAACGCTTAAATTACGATGCATTCGGCAACATCATTGAAGATACCAATCCAGAGTTTCAACCGTTTGGGTTTGCGGGTGGGTTGTATGATATTGATACCAAACTCACACGGCTTGGCGCACGGGATTATGAGGCGGAAACGGGACGGTGGACGAGTAAAGACCCGATGGCGGGAGTGCTAATTTATTTGAGTATGTGGGGAATGACCCCATTAACTTTATGGAAGATAAGGTGAATTATTATGGTGTCAAATGCTGGTGTAAAGATGGTATGTAGTTGTGTGGTTATTGGAGATATCGTAATACCAGCATTTACTTTATATAAGAATAAAATTCTATGCATAAAGCTACCAAGAAATATCTGCAAAGCAGAAATAAATACTGTCTTTAATATGTTACTTAAAAAGTATCGCACTAATAGTTTAAAAGTTTTTGGCAAACCATCAAGAGTGGGGGTGTTGTTATTTTTAAATGACTCCTTATTTTTTAGATATAAATGGTATAAAAAAACGGCTCTTGATTATTTGAAGACATTTGCGAATTTAAGTACTTATCAAGCTGAGGAAGTATTATGTAGCATGAATATTTTTGCATCTACAACGGTCAAGTTCTTAAGTTGCACACAACGATTATTGATTGAAATTGAGATAGCTTGTAGCCATTCTGATGTTCTCATATTTTCTCTTGATGGATTAGACCCATTAGGGAGCAATATCATTGTGGAATATGTTAGAAGTAAGCTCTTTAAAATATCGGCAATTTGTATTTGTACCCCTTTAGTAAATAATGTTGCTTATTATGAATCTGATGCCTGCTCAGATACCAATATGATTAATGAGGAATACATTTATGTCCATAAACAAACATAAAGTGCGTTAGGTGCATATTTTTGCCCGCAATGCACTGTTTCACTTACAATACCAATACCACCTCAATTACGCCACTAGGTGGATTATCAAACGGCGTATATTCCGCCTGTTTTACCCGAGATAACCGCCCCACAAACTCAATATATTTGGAATGTGGACAAAGAACTGACGCAAATTATCCGCCCTGATGGACAAACCGTTACACTTAATTATGCGCAAGGACATTTAGACAGTTTAACCCTACCCAATGGCACACAAACACTCAGTTATGACCCACAAAGAATTTGGTGATGAACTGATGATGCGCGCTGCTGAAGCACGAGTTAGAGATTACTGATTATGCGTAAGAAAATTTCCGCTGCACATTTTATAGTCCATGTATCTTTTTTTATTGAATTACAGAGACAATTACTTCGTGCATTTACAAGAAAATTTCCTAATATTAATGATTTTGAGTTGTTACTAGATTTCCCCAGAAAAGGAGTAGTTAATATTCGTACTGAACGGTGGAAATTCAGAAAACATGGACTTGGTCTGTATTTTAGAAGGAAATCTTTACAGCCAAATTATGTAGTAGACATGCATACTTGTTTTACAAATCCATATTATATAGATAGTTGGAGGCTATTCTTGTTTTTAGAGTCACTTGATAAACATGTGCCTCAAAATGAGATTACTATGATTTTAGAAAAAATGGTATCTAAAGGAATTTTAAACGCAGAAAAATATGGATATCAGTTGAAAAAGAAAAAATCTAGCCAGTATAAAACGCGTTAGGTGCATATTTTCGCACCATAACGCACCGTCCCAATGGCACACACAAACACTCAGTTATGATGCACAAGGATGAATCACGAGTTTAACCGCTGTTGATGGTAGCGCACTCAGCTATACCTACGACGGTTCACCGGCTTTGTCAGAAACCAGCACAGGCAGCGTAAATGGTAACTCACGACTCAGAGAACTTAAAGAACGAAGTCTTGACCCTAAAAGTTGTATCACACCTGATACAAAAGTCCCTGTTGACGAACACACGCCCGATTATTCCGATTTTTATGATATGGATTAAAAAATATGGATAACCGCGCTCTTGCCTATGATTTGATACGTCAAGCATTTCTAGATATTCGTTATTTCTCTTACAGTGAAAAGGGTTATAAAGGTATCTTTAAGGTAACAAATTTACTTCATAATCTTCCTTCAGAAATTGAAATTATCGAAAGAGAAAATGGTGATTTCTCTGAGATAATAGAGAAGTTAAAAGAACGGGCACAAATGCTTGATTGTAAGTCTTGACTAAATGGCGCAATCCAAAATTTTCAAAGTCGGCAAGAATAATAAGCCAGCATAAAACGCGTTAGGTGCATATTTTCGCACCATAACGCACCGTCCTGATGGACAAACCGTAACATATACCTACGACGGTTCACTGGCTTTGTCAGAAACCAGCACAGGGACAGTGAATCGTTTGGCTTTGATTTTTGTATTGAATCGGATATTGAAGTTGTCCCTTTTGTGTGTTTTGGTTATGTCTTTGGGAAGAATAAAAAATCTCTGTTGTCAATAGATGGATATTTTTCAATCTATTACATTTGTATTTATTACTCTGTACGCTACTTCGTTGTGAAAGTGTAAACCCCATCCCATGCTTCAGTGGGTGGATTTTGTTGAAAATAGTCAATGCGTTCTAGGTAAACTTTGTACAATTTTCGTTCAGGATATTGTTCATATAATCTTGTAAAGGCTTGTTGTGCAAGTGTCCATTGTTGTTGTCGATATTGTTTTAATGCTTGTTCGTATAAAGCTAATTCAAGTAGAACTTGTTGTAAGGCTTCACTACGTAAACAAAGGGGTTCAAAAATACCAACGGGTTTATCTTTGCCTTTGACGCGCACATAATCCAATTCTCTATACAAGTAGTCTGGGGCGGCTTTACATGTATTTTCGCTCACCACAAAGCTGACTCCGTATTGTTTAGTAATGCCTTCTAAACGTGACCCTAAGTTAACCGCATCGCCCAGCACTGTATAGGCCATGCGAAAACTAGAACCCATGTTGCCAACGCTCATAATCCCCGTGCTTAAACCGACACCAATTTTAATCGGTGGCCAGCCACGTGCTTGAAAACTGGCTTGGATTTCGTCTAGTCGCTTAAGCATTTTTAAACCCGCTTCAATCGCATGGGTCGCGTGTTGTGCATCGTGTAAGGGTGCGCCCCAAAATGCCATGATGGCATCGCCCATGTATTTATCGATAGTGCCACGATATTCATGAATAATTTCTGTCATGGGGCTAAGATAGGCATTCATTAGTGTAGATAATTCTTTTGGGGATAAGCCTTCTGAGATGGTAGTAAACCCTCGCACGTCAGAGAATAATACGGTCATTTCTCGATTTTCACTTTCCATTGAGAGATTTAGGCTTGGGTCTTTGCTCATTTCATCGACTAGCTCTTTAGGAACATATTCACCAAAGCGATTTGCGAGTTGTTTTTTGCGTCGTGTTTCTACAAGGTAGCCATAGCTCATGTTAAATAGGAATAGGGAGAGCATGAGTAGTGAGGTTGAGGCGAGTGGAAAGATAAGGCGTAATTCTTCCCAAATGCGTACATTTAGCCAAAACATGAATAGAATGACGATGATTGTGCCGCCCATTGCTAGTAATGGACTGAATATAGGGAGAATAATAATCATAACCACGCCTATAGACAGTAATAGCATAATTTCCATTGCTGTCGCATAGACTGGGTTTTGCATGATGCGCTCTCCGAGTAGCCCCGATAATAGCGTCGCATGAATTTCTACACCGGGATAAACACCCGCAACGGGGGTAGGACGCAAGTCTAAAAGCCCTTGTGCGGTTGTGCCTAGTAATACGATTTTATTTTTTAGTATGTCTGGGGCAATATTGCCATTAAGTACATCCACAGCAGAGACGTAGGTGAATAAACCGGGTTCGCCTTGATAAGGGACTAAGGCGCGTAGGTAGTTATCGACGGGAATTTTAAGGCTGCCTAAGCGCAGGTATTCAACGCTGTGGTAACCACTGGCTTCTACTGTACCAAATTCTACAAAAGGTTCTGAAAGAATAACTCTAGCCATTGCAAGACTTAAGGATTCATACAGTTCTCCATTGTAAGCATTGAGCATGGGAACGCGACGAACAATACCGTCTCCATCGGGAATAACATTAAAGTGTCCCGCAGAAACGACGTTATCTTGAAAGATAGGGAGGTTGGCAACATAGCCATTGGCTTCTATAAGACCAACACCATATTCTTGTTGTGCTTTTTCTGTTGCCGCTTTGTTAAACACTGGGGTAGGTAACACACCCGCATGGGTATTACCTCGATAATCAAAACTATAGCCTAGAATAATTCGACGAAAATTTAGGCTGTCTGCAAAGAGTTGGTCATAATCTAAATTGGGCTTTAAGCTATCTAGTGTGGTTTTAAACGTTGGTTGGTCTTTAAATTGGGTTTCTGCCAGTTGTTCCATGATGTGTAAGCCTGAACTTTCATCGGGTTCGGCAAAGACTATATCTAACCCCAATAAATTAATTTTATAGGTGTCGAATAGTTGATTCATGAGTTTTGCAACAACGTTGCGTTTCCAAGGCCAACGTCCTATTTGACTTAGGCTTTTTTCATCAATATCAACAATAACAATATCGTTGTTATGTGTGCCTGTCATGGTCATCCGTAAGCGTGTGTCGTATGTCATGAGTTCTAGGTCGTCAATAAAATGCCATCGACTTGCGCCCGTTGTATGTGCGATAAAAAAAGCTAAGATGCAGAAACTTAATAGTGTTCGTAAGGCATGACGCTTTAGGGTAGAGAAAATACGGGACATGGTATGTGTTGCCTTTTTAGATGTGAGCGCGAGTTATTCATCCGTATTTGTGTTTCACCATTCTAAGCTATTTGCTTTCTCAGATGGTTTTTAAGACGGATATCACCACTTGAAGCGGTGGCATCCTTGTTATTTTTATCTTTAAAGTTTGCAAATTTGGGTAATCTTGAGAGTTCTGATGCAGGTGGCTTTTAATTTGCCTTGACAGCTTATCGCTTAACTATTTTTATAATCAAGTAGATAAAACTATCTATTTTGCCAATGTCCTTTCATGACGCGCGGGTGACGGCGGGCTTGTTTATGTAGATAAATCCATGCTTCTATATGAATACGTTTGGGGAGCAGAATAACGGTTGTTAATTCTCGTTGAAATAAATCGGGATGACGTTCTAAGCGGTCTATCTTGGTTAGTAAGCGATGGTTAATATAATAAACTTCACCATAAGTAATGCCTTTACCACGTCGTGCAAAAGGATAATCTTTACCCGTGTGTAATACAATTTGCGGAGCTTTGGCAAGTTTAGCGGGTAATCCTGCTAAAAAAAAATGATTGGTTTGTCCGCGTTTTAATGTGCCATAAACGAATAAATTGTGCATACTCTTGCTGTCTTGCCTCACATCATGGTTCATTCTATTCATGCGTCGCTTTCTCTTTTATAACTTCCACTTTGTTTACAATACGGACCGTTGGGTTCGTCGCCATTTCACCCAAGCGGGATTGTTAGTTTTAGGTACATTGGTTGCCTCAAGCGTCTTTAGTATTGATACAAGACAAACCTTTGCTTATCAATTGTTTTCTGTTTTATTCGCGTTGTTGTTATTTGCCACGTTATACAGTTTATTTTTTCGTCTGCACGTGGTTGTTAAACGGGAATTGCCACGTTTTGCCACAGTTGGAGAGCCATTACACTATAGAGTATCTATTGAAAATAAAACGGCTAACCCATTTATGGGATTGGTGTTATTTGAAAATATTCATATCGCGCTGCCTTCTTTTACAACCTTTGTCAGTACACAAGTCCCCTATCAGGAAAAATTAAACTGGTTTGATAATTATATCGGCTATCCTCGCTGGATATGGTTAATGGCAATGAGTCGTGGCGCAACGATTGAACCGATAGTATTACCGAATTGTATTCCGCTTGCGCAGATTCATGCTGACGTTAGTATGATTCCATTACGACGGGGATATGTACATTTTACAGGGATGAGCTTTGCGCGTACTGACCCTTTTGGCATTTTTAATGGCTTATACACAGCAGCATGTCCTGATACGTTATTGGTGTTGCCAAAACGTTATCCTGTTGGAAATTTGTATCTATCGGGTTCGCGCCGCTATCAACGTGGCGGTGTACATTTAGCGATGTCGGTTGGGGATGCCGAAGAATTTTATGCCTTGCGCGAGTATCGAGCAGGTGACCCTTTACGTCATATTCATTGGAAAAGTCTGGCGAAATTGAGTAAACCTGTCGTACAAGAATTTCAAGACGAATATTATGTGCGTCATGCGTTGATATTAGATACGTTTACAACGACAAAACACACGGTTTTATTTGAAGCCGCCGTGACGGTTGCCGCCTCCATCACCTGCGCACCGCGTAGTCATGAAATATTATTAGATTTAATGTTTGTAGGGTTACAAACGTACCATTTCAGCAGTGGGCGAGGGTTAGCACAAACCAGCGATTTATTAGAAACTTTAGCCTGTGTGGATATTTGTGCAGATAAAACAATTGAGCATTTATTAAACCTGGTTAAACAACAGGTTAATTCGTTTAGTGGTTGTGTGTGTATTTTGTTGCAATGGGATGCAGGACGACAAGAATTAGTGCGTTTTTTACAATCATTACCTATTTTTTCTTTGGTTTTACTGGTTAGTCATGAGCCTGTGGATATAGACCCTATCGCTTTCCCCGCTGTGCGGGTGTTGCTGAGTCATGAATTAGCCGAAGGCTTAGCTACACTTCCGTTATCTTCTAAAAATTAAATACTTAGGCTATTGATAATGCAAAAATCTCCTCCCCCATTTTTATTAGGCATGAGCTTATTGTTTTGGGGTTGGCAAAGCCATTTATTGCTATTGGCCATTCCTATGGCATTGATTATAGAAGGTGTACGCTGGGTAAACTGGCGATGGGATTTATCTGACAAAGAATTTAATCGCTTATCCGATTTAACCTCGTTTTTATGGATAGGGTTAGCCATTTATCTGTTTAGCCGAGAGTCTATACATGGTTTATTTACTTTATTAAATTGGTTACCACCGCTGTTTTTCCTACTCCTTGGTGCGCAACGGTATAGCTCTGTCGGTTCAATACGGGTGAGCAGTTTATTTGTTTCTATGCGGCGTGTAGATGATAAAAAACCGCCCGCAGAAGTCTTGCGTTTTAATTTATGCTACCCCTACATTATGCTGTGTTTATTAGCGGCAAGTACCGAGCGGAGCAGTGGTTTTTTTATAGGGATGTTTTGCCTTATCAGTTGGGGCTTGTGGTATGTCCGCCCCACTCATTACGCAACCAAAAAATGGGTTGTGTTGCTTATTATGATTGGAACGCTCGGTTTTTTAGGACAATTGGGCTTATATCAGTTACAACAAGAAATTGAAAAGCTAGTCATTCAATGGTTTGAATACGATTTATTAGCAGACCGCGACCCTTATCGGCAAACAACGGCAATAGGAGATATTCAAGAGCTTAAACAATCAGAACGCATTCTATTGCGCGTGGATGCAAGCTACCCGCTGTTATTACGTGAAGCGAGCTATAACCTTTATATAGGTTCAACATGGCGCGCGCAATCTTTATCATTTAATAAACTAGAAAATGTCCCACAAGTGAAAAACACATGGACTTTTTTAGAAGATAAAACCCTACCAAAAACCCAAGAAACCATTAAGATAGCGGGCTATACCAGATATGGTAAAGGCATACTTTCATTACCAATCGGCACTTTTCAAGTTGAACAGTTACCCGCTTTAAACGTCGAATATAACCGTTATGGTGCGGTACGTGTTAGTGAAGTACCTGAATGGGTTGATTATATTACCCACTACACAACAACCTCCACCGTTTTAGATTCGCCCCCCACAGACAGTGATTTATCTATTCCCGCAACCGAAATAGATGTCCTCAAAAAATTAGCACGCGACTTAGGGCTAAAAAAACAATCACCAGAACAAGCCATTGCAACCGTCACGCGCTTTTTTACAAATAAATTCACTTATACGCTAAAACGTGATAAAACAAAGCGTTTAAATGAAACTGCATTGGCTGATTTTTTACTCACTCAACGACAAGGACATTGCGAATATTTTGCAACCGCAACCACTTTGTTACTCCGTGCAGCAGGCATACCCACACGTTATGCGGCGGGTTTTGCGGTAGAAGAATATAATGAATTTGAAAATCGTTATGTTGTTCGGCAACGTCATGCACATGCGTGGACATTGGTTTATCTTAATGGCGCGTGGCAAGATTTAGATACAACGCCCGCCGATTGGACAGTGTTAGAAACGGCGCAAATGCCGTGGTGGCAAACCGTCAATGATTTAGGGTCATGGCTATGGTTTCAATTTTCTGCATGGCGGTGGCAAGAAACCACAACCAGCGAACATTGGTTTGGATGGTTATTACTGCCGCTTTTTATTATGCTAATTTGGCGATTAACCACTAAAAATCGCGTTAAGCATCAGGCAGCATCCACGCCTGCAAAAACCACAGAAACTAAAGTGGATAAAGGGGCAGACTCGGCGTTTTATCAGGTAATAACGTATTTACAGCAACAAGGATATGAACGGCAAACAGGAGAAACGCCCCGCAATTGGTTTAAACGCCTGCAACATCCCGCGCTACAAACAGCAGAGATGGACGCATTATTATTGCTACATGAGCGGTATCGTTTTGACCCTAATACCATTACATATTCAGAGAAACAGCAATTAGAAAAAGCAGTCAGCCAGTGGTTACAAGCCTGTCTGAATGCGGATTTATTGAAGATTCAGACACGCCTAGATGCCTAAAAGTAGTACGGATACTGTTGCTTAAAGCAGCGGTATCCGTTGTTTATCTTCCTTGTTTTTTGGAAAGTGCTGAGCGTGTGCTGAACTAAACCGCTAAAAAGGCTTAACAATCACAAGGATGGTGACAGCAACTAAAACAAGGACAGGAAATTCATTAAACCAACGATAAAAGACATGGCTATGATAATTTCTATCATATTTAAAATCTTGTAGAAATTTCCAACAGTAAACATGGTAAAGAACGAGAATTAAGACAAAAAACAGCTTCGCGTGTAGCCAACCTGTTTGAGGCGCGCGGTTTAGTAAAGCAGCAAACCAACCATAACCAAAAAATAGCCACAATCCCAGTATTAGCGTGATAATCGCACCGGGTGTCATGATGCCATAAAATAATTTGCGCTCCATGATTTTAAACCGTGCATTACTAACTTCATCTTGACTCATCGCGTGATAAACAAACAAACGCGGTAAGTAAAACAATCCCGCAAACCATGTCACCATAAAAATGACGTGAAAGGATTTAATCCAGAGCATAGTAGTGTGTTTATTCGTAATTAGTGATAAATACAAGCAAGAAATAAATGCGTTAGGGTTTAGCAATGTCCATCGTACATTTTAGTTGTTTAAAACGGAGCTGCTTTTCACCCATCACTAACAGTATATCCCCTGCCTGCCATAACAAGGTAGTATTGAGTTCCTTCATCACTTTATTCTGTACGAATAAAGCTAACATATTTATTTCCATCGTCTGTGCTTGTTGCACACCTTTTAAACGATAATACTGATCGCTTGCCGTTGTATAAGTCCCTTCCACCACATCGCCAAAAAATTCAAGCACTAAATAATGGTTTCCTTGACTAAAGCACATTTTAGGTTTTGACAGGACAACATTCAGGTTTAAATCCTCGTCAAAAATCTCTATCCATTCCTGCCGTGTTGGGTAACTGTTTTGACTGAGTTGTAATAAATAACGTCCCGGCTTTAACAAGATACCCTGTTGAAAAGTCATTTTTTGGTTTAATAAGGCAATACTCGCTGTATTTGGTTGGGGATTGATGTGTAAGGCATAACGTACAGGCGGTTCGGGTTCTTCTATGGCAAGGGGTTGGCTATCCAGTCGGATTTTTAAATGCGCATCACTGTCTTGAATAGTAAACCATTGACGTTGTTCAGGATAGCCTTTTTTATAAGCGTGCAATTCATAGCGGTCAGGGGATAACCACAAGCCTTGTTGATAATTTATCACTTGCTTGTTTGAATTGGTTAATTGCACTTGTGCATTAGCAGGGGTTATATCTAATTGTAAGGTATATTTTTTTTCTGGACGGGTTAGCGCGATAAGATTAACCGTTATGGTTGTTGCCTGCGATTTTAAGAAAATCCATTCCCGATGTGGTTTATACCCATGACGGGTAACCAAAATTTCATAACGCCCTGCTATTAAAGCAATGCCTTGTTGAAATTTAGGGCGAATATTACGAATAGTAATCTCTGCATCCGCAGGGTCGGTTTTTATATAGAGTTTGTAATATTCACCAGCAATGGCATAGCGTGTAAATAACTGAAAGATAATTAAAGAAATTATGATTACATAGGACAATTTGCGGGGCATTGTTAAGACTCCATTCACACCATCGGGTCATACTTACTCCCAGCTCCGCAAAAGCTATGCCAGCTTAAAAAATTGCTTAAGAACGGACGTTTAGCGTTTTTAAGACATGTTCTATCGTTTCCAACCGTTGTAATGGGTCATTCAGTTCTAATAAATACTGTTTTTGCGCATGTGCCATAGGCAATAATTCGGCTAACCGCTGTCCGACCCAATTGGCACTGTCATAATAAGTAAGCATTTGATTATAAGGTCGTCCAACTTGTTCAATAAATTGCGCCAATAATGCGGCTAAATACGCTTGTGCTTCAGGTAGTCCAATGGCAGGTTCATCCGCTAAAAGCTCAACAACTGCCTCAATACGCTGATTTAATAAAACTTCATGCGATAACAAGCGAAAACGTTGCCCCCCTTGCACATCAATCCCTAACAATCCATCAGAACGTTGGTCCCAATCGATAATGGTTGCCAGCGTTCCAACTTCATGCGTTGTTGCTGCTTCACCTACTTCATTACCCTCTCTAATCAAACAGATACCAAAATCACCCCCAGTGCGTAAACAATGGCTAACCATGTCTAAATAACGGGCTTCAAAAATACGGAGTGGTAAAACCCCCCCTGGAAATAAAACCGTGTGCAGGGGAAATAGGGGAATTTTTAACGTACTCATGACCTTGTTATAACCTCTTAAGCTGTCAGATTTATGCCAAATAGTCCTAAAACGGATAGTTTAACAATGGTTTTCATCATTACAGTGACATTTCACCTTATCAACAGTGACTATTCATCAAAATAAGTTGTTTCCCCCCAACGGGCAGACAATTGATGTTCAATATCCAAATGATCTAAAATGCGGGCAACAATAAAATCAACTAATTCATTTATCTGGGTTGGTGAATGATAAAAACCGGGATTCGCTGGCAAAATTAAAGCCCCAGCCCGTGCTAAACGCAACATATTTTCAAGCTGAATAATCGATAACGGGGTTTCTCGGTGAACAAGAATTAACTTACGTTGTTCTTTTAACATGACATCTGCCGCCCGCTCAATCAAATTACGGCTTAATCCGCTGGCGATACCTGCTAACGTGCCATTGGTACAAGGACAAATAACCATTGCCCGCGCCAAAGCACTGCCACTGGCAACAGGTGCTGTCCATTGTTGTTCACCAAATACCTGAATTTGTCCTGCTTGGGCGTGATAACGTTCACTTAAAACACGCGCTATATCATTTGCACGGCGGGGCAAAGATAAATTAATCTCCATTTTTAAAACAATATGAGCAGGTGGTGATAAGAGTAAATACACCGTTTGCCCTGTTTGCACTAATATTTCTAATAAACGCAAGCCATACAACGCGCCCGACGCGCCTGTCATTGCTAACGTAATTGCTTTTTTAGGATAACTCATGAATATACGTGTATAAGGTAAGAATCGGTTAAAATGCAAATGTGCGAATGTAAGCGTAGCAAACAACGCTTCATAAAAGGACTAAAAACAACTATTTTTCCCCGCGTTATGGAGTCATTATGACAGTGCAAAAAACAGCAGACTATGGCACGCCCACTCATTTTTTTCTGGTAATGTTGGTATTTGCTTATAGTAGTTATCATATCGAATCACTCATGGGACTATGGCCCGTCATTTTTATTACCATCTGGGCATTAATCACCCTATTGACGGTAGTCAGTCTGAAAAAACAAGCCTTACCTTATGACCACCCAAAAGTATTATTTTTCTTCCTGATTAGCTTTACCATTGTGGGTGCATTTATCGGCAGTATTCTCAATGCAGAATCGTTTATCCTGCTGTTAATATGGTATTTTATTACGCTGATTACTCTCAACTGGTTACAAAAAAATCCTAAAGCAGATAAGCGTTTATATTATCTAATCAGTATCCAATTTATTGCATTGGGTCTTGGCATTT
Organism: Beggiatoa leptomitoformis; assembly: GCF_001305575.3. Taxonomy (NCBI): domain Bacteria; kingdom Pseudomonadati; phylum Pseudomonadota; class Gammaproteobacteria; order Thiotrichales; family Thiotrichaceae; genus Beggiatoa; species Beggiatoa leptomitoformis. The sequence goes on along the minus strand of NZ_CP012373.2, from coordinate 3,724,214 downwards.
CAAATTTTCTCCACTATAGCAATCTTGATTTACAAACGATATGCGCGCCTGTCATGACAGCTATGCACGCACAACATCATAGCGATACTTCGCACGAAGCGATGATGAGTAAGCATGAAGACAAGCAACCAGCTCTTTCCGCCGAGACGACTAAAATGGAAACAGCAAGTCAGGAAAGTGCGCACAACACCACAGAGACGGAACATGTCGCCGTGCATGAGGCAACACCAACCGCTGAACATGCCAAACATGAAGCCAGCGCATCTAATGAACCTGTGTATGATAAGGTTAAAGCCACACAAGCATGGTTGACCGCATTTCAATACATTATTTTATTTATCTCTTTCCTCATCAGTTGGCGTGCATTCCGTTTAGCCCGTTGTACAGCGTAATAGCCTATTTGGTAGTGCTAACACCATTAGGATGAGCGTAAAAATACCCCCGTTTAACGGGGGATTTATATTGTTTTATCAATGGTCTCACAATAAATCTTTACTGCCCTAGCACTACCGCTTAATCACGCTCGCACTTACCCTCAATTTATAACAAAGGTTGTTATGCACGATATATCCCTAGACCATTATCTTGTGGTTGGCAATCCAATTGCGCACAGTAAATCCCCTCTTATTCACACTGAATTTGCCAAACAAACCCAACAAGCAATCCATTATGAAGCCTTGCTAATTGATACCAGCAGTGGTGCATTTGCTACCGCTGTTAATGCGTTTCGTGCTAATGGTGGTAAAGGTTTAAATGTTACAGTTCCCTTTAAACAAGCAGCATGGGAATTTGTACAACATCGTAGTGAACGTGCAAAACGGGCAGGTGCCGTAAATACCATTGGTTTTAATCAACAGGGTGAAAGTTGGGGCGATAATACAGATGGCGTTGGTCTAGTCCGCGATTTAACCCAAAATCAGGGTAAATCCTTAACAGGACAACGTATTTTACTATTAGGTGCGGGCGGGGCGGTGCGTGGTGTCTTAGAGCCAATTTTAGCCGAAAAACCCGCAAGTTGTGTTATTGCAAATCGTACCCTAGAAAAAGCACAAGTCCTTGTTAGCTTATTTGCAGAAATAGAACCGCTTAGTGCCTGTACTTATGACGCATTAGCAGGGCAACAGTTTGATATTATTATCAACGGTACATCTGCCAGTTTGCAAGGCGAATTACCCCCATTACCTGACAATATTATCCCTGCTAAACGCGGCTGGTGTTATGACATGATGTATGCAGCAACCCGCACACCGTTTGTACAATGGGCATTAGAACACGGGGCAATTTGTGCGCGTGATGGGTTAGGCATGTTAGTGGAACAGGCCGCTGAGTCTTTTTACTTATGGCGTGGTGTGCGTCCAAAGACAGAACCTGTTATAGAACACTTACGATATTTACTACAACAATCCGTTATCACCGCCCCGCAACCATTACCACCAGAATATGCGGGCAGTGAGAACCGCCCAGAACCAACCCGTTTTGGTGATTGGGAAAAATCAGGACGTTGTATTGATTTTTAAAAATGTGCTGAATCCGACTTTCCAGCATTAAAAGATTTAGACAATTTAGGCAAATGACGATTTTTAATTCTGCTAACACTAACTAATTCTGAAAAATCAATAACTTCTGATTCAGCCTTATCCCTATTTTATGCCATCTGCCGTTTATGGTGTAACAATAGCCATAAGAAAAAAGGCGCGCCCAATATTGCTGTTAAAATCCCTAATTGAATTTCTTGAGGACGGTGTATTGTTCGCGCCAACAAGTCCGCACTGATTAAAAACACCGCACCCGTTAGCGCGCTAGCAGGTAATAATTGCTGATGTTTTGCACCAATCAATAAGCGCACAATATGGGGTACAACCAAACCAATAAAACCTATCATGCCACTGACTGCAACGGCTGTGCCTGTCAACAATGCTGCACTGGTTAATAAAATGCGTTTTACCTGCTCCACTTCTACCCCCAACGCATAAGCGGTTTCTTGTCCCATGAGTAAAATATCCAATTCTCGGCGATAAAACATCGCAATACTTAAACCTATGATAAAAGACGGTAAAGCCAGCCAAACATGAATCCATAAACGACTATCTAAACTCCCCATCATCCAAAAAATAATCGTGCGTGCAACCTCATATTCCACCCATGCAAAACTGATGAGCAAAGACATCATCGCCCCAATTAATGTATTACAAGCAACACCTGCTAATAACAGCGTTGTGAGTGGTGTGCGCCCATGATAGCTAGCAAGTGCATAAACGCTGAATAAGGTAACAAACGCCCCGATAAATGCGAAAAAAGGTAGAAAAAATAGTGATTGCGTCGTTAATCCTAAAGAAATAGCGGTGACTGCACCCAATGCCCCGCCTGAACTTACCCCAATAATATCAGGTGAAGCCAAGGGATTTTGGAATAACCCCTGCATTTGTACACCTGCAACAGCTAAGGCTGCTCCCACTAATCCCGCAACTAAAACACGTGGTAACCGAATCTGCCAAATAATAACTTGTTGTGTATCAGATATATCTTGTAATAAAACGGGAAAGTACAACTTTGCTAGTAAAATGCGAATAACAGTCTCAATGGGAATATTAATACTCCCAACAGCAATGCTTAAACCCATTACGCCAAAGAGAATAAGACTAATACTTGTAAAATATAACGGTGGTTTCATAAAAATCGTGTATGGTTTTGTTCCACAATAGGCTAATACCCGTCTATACAGACAAACAATAGATGATAAGCTCTTAATTAAATGTATGCCCCGTTTTATCAGAACATATCGTTTTTATTATCCCTTTTCATTGAAAAAACGGTTAGGAGTGTTTCAATGACTGAACATAACAAAGTACATGCACGAAAATTTATTCGTCATCCTACAGATATACCTATTGAAGTTTGGAACGAAAATGCACCCATAAAATGTGAGCAAGAACCCTTATCCAATGTGAGTTTGGGCGGGTTGGCTTTTAAAGCAAAACATTTTTTTCCTATGGGAACAACTTTGCGGGTGAGAGTGCCACATGTCATCCCGCCTTTTGAAACGGTTGGGCGTGTCGTATGGTGTCGAGAACAACCAAAATATTACGATGTGGGTGTGGAATTTATTTGCCAAGAAGATGCGTTTCAAACACGAATGGTAGAACAAGTGTGCCAAATAGAACGTTATCGTAACATGCTAGAAAAACAAGGCAGACATTTAAGCACCCAAGATGCCGCAATGGAATGGATAGAATTATACGGCTCTAGCTTTCCTCTGCCATAACCGTTTGGACTAAATCAACAATGCTCGAACCCAATATAGATGTATATCACGGCACAACATGGACAAATCGACTCTTAACATGGTTTGTCGCCACTCGCCCTGCTTTTTTTACCGCATCGCTTGCACCTGTCTGTATTGGTCTAGCCATTGCGTGGCAACAACAAGCTTTCAACTTTTCACTCGCGCTATTTACCCTACTCGCCATCATTTGTATTCATGCGGGTGCAAATGTATTAAACGACTACTGCGACGCACATAACGGCACAGACGCATGTAATCAACAACGCATTTTCCCTTTTTCGGGGGGAAGCCGTTTTATCCAAAATGCCGTTTTAAGTGCCGAAGAAACCAAATGGCTAGGCATAGCTCTGCTGACAGCAGGGGCAATACTTGGATTACACATGGTTTTTCTCACAAGTCCCATCTTGCTACTATTTGGTTTCGTTGGCGCGTTACTTGCCGTTTTCTATTCTGCTCCGCCCTGTTTAGCCTGTCGTGGCTTAGGCGATATCGTCATTACCCTGTGTTTTGGACTTTTACCTGTTGCGGGTACTGTTTGGATTCAGCTAGGGACTATCCCACAAGCCGCATGGTGGTTAGGTGGAATTATTGGTATTTTTGCCGCGAGCATCCTGTGGATAAATTCCATTCCCGATATTAATGCCGATAAAACCAGTGGTAAATTAACCCTTCCTGCTCGTTTAGGCGCGCAACGCGCACGTTACGGCTTACCTATCCTTTTCACGCTAGGATTTCTCGGCATTCTCAGTGCGCCCATCCCTGTTTACTGCCATTTAGCCCTACTTGCCGTTATACCTGCCAGTTTAGCTTGCCTAAAACTCTGGCAATACCAACTTATTCCAGCTATTCCCCTAACCTTAATCACCCATACTACCGTTGGGATTTTATTAATACTGGGTTGCTTACTTTCATAAAGATAATCATGAAATTAATAGAATGAACTGCTTAACAGTTTTGCTTTTTGATATTACTTGATTTTTCATCCATGTGTTCTCGCTGTAAGCGTTTCTGTTCACGGATTTTGTGACGACAAGCAGAACAACGTACTGCACGAGAATTGATATTACCCTTTGCAATTTCATACCACCAACGCTGTTGTTTAGCTGTCCATACTTCAACAACGCCACAGTCACGACAAGTAAAAGGACGGTCAAGATAATAAGTGGGTAATATCCCATAAGTATGGTTATGTGCTAGTGCTTGTGGATTAGCGAGGATTGCACCCTTTGGTAAAGGCACGGGTATAGCAATAAGTTTTTTTTGCTGTTTTTTAGCCTGTTTTAAACGGTTAGCTTTAATTTCTAAACGGCGTTGCTTATTGCTTTTCATAATATTATTTACCTATAAAATTGACCGTCTTGTTTTGCAGGTAATCTAAAGCGATGAGGCGAAGAACATGCAATGCTTAATAAGGTAAGTTATGCTATAGCAACAATAAAAAATCAATGATGGAGAACAGCAACATGTTGCGAGTTATTTTTAATCAAAAAGGCGGGGTTGGAAAATCTACCATTACGTGTAATCTAGCCGCTATCAGTGCTACTAAAGGTTATAGAACCTTAGTTATTGATTTAGATGCACAAGCGAATTCTAGTTACTACTTATTGGGTAAACAACTGACTGAAGAGACACAAGGTATCACAACCTTTTTTGAACAATTATTAACTTTTACTTTTCAAGAAAAAAAGATTACCGCGTTTATTCATCCTACGCCGTATGAAAATTTGAGCGTGTTGCCCGCCAATGCAAACCTTAGCTATTTAGAAAGCAAATTAGAATCACGCCACAAAATTTATAAACTGCGTGACGCATTAAAAACCTTGCTACAAGAGTATGACCAGATTTTTATAGACACCCCGCCCGCACTGAATTTTTATACACAATCAGCATTAATCGCTGCTGACCGCTGTTTAATTCCTTTTGATTGTGATGACTTTTCCCGTCGTGCCTTGTATTCACTAAGCGATAATGTGCGCGAAATTCAACAAGACCATAATGACCGTTTACGAATTGAAGGGATTATTGTCAACCAATTTCAACCACGCGCCAAATTACCGACCCAATTAGTTGATGAATTAATCAGTGAAGGACAGCCCGTATTAAATACGCGCTTGATTAGCTCGGTTAAAGTGCGCGAATCTCATCAAGCGGCAATGCCTCTGATACATTTCGCCCACGACCATAAAATTACAGAAGCATTTAAACAATTATTTGCCGAGTTAGAAACCCGTTAATTTCTTTAGTGCCGCCTGTTTTTCTAATAAAAAAACCAAATACATTAGGAAGATATAAATAACACACCACGCAATAATTAATATCCATTGTGTGGTAGGCGGAAAATAGAGTGCAATTAACGCAGATATGCTACACGCACTCATCAAACCATACTCTGTCAATACCGTGCGTTTATGCCCCCAGCCTAATTGTACTAGCTTTTGATAATAATGACTTTTATGTGCTTGCCATATCTTTTCCCCCCGAAATAAGCGTTTAAATAAAGTGACGGTGGCATCAACAATAAAAGGGGAGAAAATTAACACCGCAATCCATAACGGAAAAATTCCATAACGTTGCCCCCACAAACTTAAGGCAGCGACAAGAAACCCAAGTGTAGATGAACCTGTATCACCCATAAAAATCTTTGCAGGCGGAAAATTGAATACTAAAAAACCCGCTATTGCACTGATTAATAATAAATTAACCAGCATAAAAACCATATCACCCTTTAAACCGCCCAAAATGGCAAACGCTCCAAAGCCAACAATCGCCATTCCGCCCGCAAAACCATCCATCCCATCCATAAAGTTATATAAATTAATCATCCACACAACAAAAAATAACGACACAACAACTTGCAAACTTTTAGGCAGTAACCATGCAACATTGGGTAATAATAAATGGGTTAACCAATAACCGCCTTGAGATAGCAATAAAATGGTTGCAATAATATGGATAATAAGGCGTTTTAAAGCAGATAATTCATAACAATCATCTAAAAAAGAGATAAAGGCAATTAATAACGCGCCAAAATAAATCCATAATAAATCCGTTGAAATTTCTGTATAAAAAAAATAAGTAATGAACATTGCAACAGCAAACCCTGATAAAAAAGCGACTCCGCCAGTGATAGGAGTTGGACGTGTATGTAATGAGCGTTGATTAGGGACATTGACTACATATAAAAAAGTGTCAGGATGCGTAAACTGTCGGGTTAAGACCAATGCAACAAAAAAAGCGAGTAGCATTAAAACCAATACCATCGTGCATATCTCCTAATGCATATATTGATAATTTATTGTATTTTATCAGCTAGATAATATGGATAAACCCTTTAGAAAAGGCGAGTCAATTCGCCCCTCCTATTCAGCTTTATTATTTATTTATTCCTTTTCCAAACTGCGGGTACTCAGTGATTTTGCCAGTTTTACCAGATTAATAAATTCATTCCGATAGCCAAACTCATCAAGCCCTTTTGCTGCTTGGGCAAGTGCAAGCACATCATCATAGCCAAAATGTTCTGTGTATTTTCCACCGCGCAAGAGCTGTCCAAATGCGACAACAGCACTCGCAAAGCGGAAATTTTCGCTGGTATTGCTCACGTTTTTATTTAACAACGTAGAAGAAATGGGAAATTCGAGCAACTCACTTTTCTCGGCATTTGGCATTTTATAGCGCAGGCGTAAAAAAGCGATTTCTGCATTACTCATAGCACCTTGTGATTTAGTTTCGTTATAGCGCAAACTTTCTAAACGTTCCCCACCGCTGCCTTGCAAGGTCACTTCATATAAAGCAGTCACACGATGCCCCGCACCAATTTCGCCCGCGTCCACTTTATCATTACTAAAATCTTCACGCGCTAATACCCGATTTTCATAACCAATTAGGCGATATTCCGCAACTTGTGCGGGATTAAATTCAATCTGAATTTTGACATCTTTAGCAATGATTTGTAGCGTTGAAGACACTTCATCAACAAGCACTTTGCGCGCCTCATTCAGGGTGTCGATATACGCATAATGTCCATTACCTGCATCTGCAAGTTGTTCCATCAGTTGGTCATTATAATTACCCGTGCCAAATCCGAGTGTTGTTAATGCAATACCACTTTTGCGTTTTTCACTCACTAAACTTTTCAAGGCTTCAAAATCGGTTGTGCCTACGTTAAAGTCCCCATCTGTTGCCAATAAAATACGATTAATACCATTAGGAATATAGGCTTGTTGCGCCATTGCATACGCGAGTTGTATCCCCTCGCCACCATTCGTTGAACCACCTGCAACTAAACGCTGTAGTGCTGCGTTAATGGTTGCCGTTTCGTTGCCTGCGGTTGGTTCTAGCACCACGCCCGACGCGCCCGCATAAACAACAATAGATACACGGTCTTTTGCTGTGAGGGATTCAGCAAGTAATTGCAACGCGGATTTTAATAGTCCTAATTTATCAGGGCTGTTCATAGAACCTGATACGTCGATTAAAAAGACTAAATTTGCGGGCGGTAATTGGGCGCGCGGAACATCGTAACCTTGTATTCCAATTAATAAAATATGCGTTTTCGGATTCCATGCAGCAGGTGCAAATTCGGTGGTCACTTTAAACGGCGGTGTAGTAGAAACAGGATAAGGATAGTTGTAGGTGAAATAATTCAGCATTTCTTCTACACGTACCGCATCAGGATTGGGTAAACTGCCCTGATTGAGAAAACGGCGAATATTGCTATAACTCCCTGTATCAACATCAATACTAAAAGTTGAAACGGGTTGTTCTTTAGCGGATTTAATCGGATTATCGCTCACATGTGCATATTTTTCGCGGTCTTCAAGTGGGGGACGATAATCTGCTGGAATACTAGCAGGCTGTGGCTGTCCACGATTAAAACTCTCCGTTACGCTTACGCTACCTACTTTGGGTGCAGTTTCAATGTGAGATATTTCATTGTTACTCGAGGTACTTTGATTACACGCTGTCAATAATAAAGAACCTAATAAGACAAAAAATAGATTTTTAATCATATTTCCCCCGCTTGTTTTGCATTAATAACATTAAGTTTATAACCGTTAAAATAATAGGTTATTTCTATAGTAGCTGCTATCGATATAGTTGATTAGTTCTAGTACACTCATCATGCTATCTTTTAGCACGTAATGCGTCATAGCACATATTTTTATACCAAAATCTATGATATAGCTGTACCACTTTCCGTAAAATAGAGGAGAAATCTGATGCAATTAAAACTATTAATTAGCTCCTTATTATTAGCGATTTCCACCGTCGCTATGGCGGCAAAACCGATTACAGAAGAAGAAGTATTAGCCGCACAAAAAACGTGGGGAGAGGCAATTGTTGCTATCGGTAAGGCTTATGTAGCAAAAGAAGACTATAAAGCCGTTGCCACAAAAACCGTAGAAACCCTCTATGGTTATCATGAAGGCGAGGTTTTATTCAAACCAACAAAAGCGTCACAACAACAATTTCGATTGACCAAAGAAGAAGCCATTTCTTATTTTATCTCAGGTGTAATTCCTGAAGATCATGGTTTTGCAATCCAACCGTGGACAAATGTTCGTTTTGAAAATAAAGACATTATTATCGATTCGGATTCTGCCATTGCAATGGGAAATTATTATTTCACCGACGCAAAAACGGATAAAGAAGCCAAAGTAGAATTTACTTTTGGTTATAAACGTGGCGTGGATGATAACCTGCTCATCAATTTACACCATTCTTCATTCCCTTATACCCCAACATATTGAGTTTATCCGTTGAAGTAATCTAAATGATAGGTGTTGCATTGTGTACACCTATCAAATACTTTCCATTCTGAAAATCCTGATTCAGACCGTTTTTAGGCAAAAAAATACTAGTTGTCCTCATAAGTTGATATATTCTAAGGAGTAAATAAACAATGGACGTGAGCGTATTTAACACCCTGCGTCAAAGTTTGGAACAACAGATTATCGGACAACATCACTTAGTGAATAGTATGTTGATTGCCTTACTCAGTGATGGACACATTTTAGTAGAAGGGATGCCGGGTTTAGCAAAAACAACGGCTGTCAAAAGTTTAGCAACCGCAATTGAAGGTGAGTTTCATCGCATTCAATTTACCCCCGATTTATTACCAGCGGATTTAGTCGGTACGGATATTTATCAGCAAGAAACAGGGGAATTTACCTTTCGCCCGGGGCCTTTGTTTCACAACGTTTTATTAGCCGATGAAATCAATCGCGCCCCGCCAAAAGTTCAATCCGCATTATTAGAAGCAATGGCAGAACGCCAAATTACTGTAGGACAAACAACCTATCGTTTACCCAATTTATTCATGGTATTAGCCACACAAAATCCTGTGGAACATGAAGGAACTTATACCTTACCAGAAGCGCAGTTAGACCGCTTTTTACTCTACGTTAAAGTAAGCTATCCCAGTCGTGCTGAAGAATTAGCCATTATTGAATTACACGAACAAAACGCACCAACAACACGCAGTACACCCGCTTATCATTTAAGCCAAGCGGATGTATTCGCCGCGCGTGATGCGGTTATGCAAGTGTATATAGACCCACGCTTAAAAGAATATATTGTGGACATTGTCCGCGCGAGTCGCGAACCTTTAGCGTATGACAAGGATTTACACCGTTGGCAACGTTTTGGCGCATCACCCCGTGCGAGCATTGCCCTAGTACATTGTGCGCGGGCTTGCGCATGGTTAGCGGGGGAAAAGTACGTAACACCTGCGCATATTCAAACCGTATTACCTGATATTTTACGCCATCGTTTACTGCTTTCATTTGAAGCAGAAGCGGATGCTATTTCTACGGATATGTTTATTGAACGCTTACTGCGAGTGGTTGGTGTACCCTAACTGTTTTCTAACTGAATCGCTCGGGTAAAAACTTGGTTTCTGCCCGCATTCTTGGCTAAATAAAGGGCTTCATCAGCGGTTTTAATCAAAAAGATGCTGGATTGTCCACGACTGGGGTAAATACCCGCAACGCCTACACTCAAGGTTACAATCGGTTGAACTGTCGATGCACGGTGTTCTAAACATAAGGCTTTAACGGCATCAGCAATATTTTGGGCGACCGTTTTCGCGCCATCCGTATGCGTATTAGGCAAAATAACGGCGAATTCTTCCCCACCATAACGTGCGACTAAATCCGCAGGACGTTTAACGGCTTGACTCATTGCCATTGCAACCTGTCGTAAACAATCATCGCCTGCTTGATGACCATAAGTGTCGTTATAGCGTTTAAAAAAATCCACATCACACAAGATTAAGGAAAGTGGCACATCTTCACGCACTGCGCGTCGCCATTCTTGGTCTAAATATTCATCAAACCGTCGTCGATTTGCCAATTGTGTTAAACCATCTAAACTAGCAAGCCGTTGTAACTCCTGATTTGCCTTAGCTAATTCTGCTTCTGCCCTCCGTCGCTCTTGGATTTCTTGCGCTAATAAAGCATTCATGCGCAATGCCGCATCTTTTGCCTCGCGTTCTTGTGCTAAACGAATGCGTTCTGCTTCAGCTTGTTTACGCTGGCTAATATCCTGAAAAACGGCGATGGCATACAATACTTCTTGTTTTTCGTTAAAAATAGGAGTTGCCCAAACTTCTAACGGTAATATACTGTTTTCTAGTTGAATTTCCAAATCATCAATATAAACTCGTTCCCCTTGCAATGCACGCAATAAAGGCTGATGTGTGAGGGGATAAGCTTGTTGTGTATTACTTTTATAACCTTGAAAAAAATCTGTTCCCAAAACAGCCTGTGAATTGTGATGAAAATTTAACGCGTTAGGATGGGAGGACAAACGAGGGGTTTTTAAATAACTTTTGTAGTCGAGAATTTGCTCTACAAGCGTATTAATATGTTTAAATTGACTATTTGCATCCGCCAACATAATATTACCTTCTAACAGTTGGCGTGCCATGGCGTTAGCGTAATAAGGTTTATCAACCGCATCAACAACAAAAACCCCCACAGGAACCGCTTCTAAAAACTGGGCTAATTTTCGCTCGCCTTCTTGTGCGGCGGTACTGGCTTTATGCTGTAGGGCGTTTGCAACCGCATCAGAATGCTCGGTTGTGGTTTCTAATAAGAGTTCTAAATCCTTTTTATCTTGTAAAACCATTTTTGCACGTTTGGCTAAAATGTCTTCAATATGGTCAGAATGGCAAACGATAGTATCTAACAAGAGTTCTAAATCATCTTTTTCTTGTCGTAAAGAATGCACTTCCGCACGTAAATGCGTAAGCTCTTTTAACAGATAAACAAGGTTTGGCAAGTGGTCTTGCAACACGTTTTTTTCGCAAAGCTGTAGAATAGGAAATAGACTAGTCAGTATCTTACACCAAAAAAAGAATAATCGGTTATGAGAAGTCTTTCGTCAGTAAACCGTAAAATGACGGGTTCAAACAATACGCATTATATTACTGCGTTATTACTTAGTTTTAATGACATACTAAATGGCGAATTCAGCGTTACCCACGAACACATCTTGCTAGGATTTTATGCCACTATCCCCCACACATTTAATGAACTATATCAAACTAAACCCAATAGACACGCCAGATGCGTTAGTTTTAGCACATGAGACGATTCCCGCTCCTAAAGCAGGCGAAGTTTTAATTAAAGTCGCTGCTGCTGGGGTCAATCGTCCTGATGTTTTACAACGTCAAGGGCTTTACCCGCCCCCTGCAGGCGCATCCACCGTTTTGGGGCTAGAAGTAGCAGGAACAATCGTTGCGGTGGGTGAAACTGTGGACGAAAATTTGTTAAATCAACCCGTTTGTGCATTAGTGAATGGGGGAGGCTATGCCGAATATTGCATTGCTGATGTTGAATTATGCCTGCCTATTCCACAAGGCTTAGACTTTATCAGTGCGGCAGCAATTCCTGAAACGTATTTTACGGTTTGGACAAATATTTTTGAACGCGCGAAATTACAGGCTGGCGAAACTTTTTTAGTACATGGTGGCACAAGTGGTATTGGAACAACCGCTATTCAATTAGCAAAAGCCTTCGGCGCAACGGTTATTGCTACGGCAGGTAATGAGGCGAAGTGTCAAGTATGCCGTGAGTTAGGCGCGCATCACGTGATTAATTATCACACCCATGATTTTGTTGAAGTTGTAAAAAAACTAACGGCTGGACAAGGGGTTAATGTCGTATTGGATATGGTTGGCGGGGATTATATCGCCCAGAATATTAAGGTGTTGGCTTTAGAAGGGCGTTTAGTACAAATTGCATTTTTAACAGGGAGTAAAGTAACCTTAGATTTTATGCCTATCATGTTAAAACGACTGACTTTAACAGGGTCAACATTACGCGCCCGTAGCGTAGCGCAAAAGGCACAAATCGCCCAAGCGTTATTACAAAATGTTTGGACATTACTCGAAAAAGGACAGGTAAAACCCGTTATTTACAAAACATTTCCCTTATCTCATGCCGCAGACGCACACCGTTTGATGGAAAGTAACCAACATATAGGGAAAATTGTCTTGGTTATGGAGGGCGCGTAAACTCGCCCTCACACAAAAAATATTAGTGATTTTCTCGTGCGTAATTTATTGTATATTTAGGGATTTCTACAACTAAATCATCCATTTTAATGGTCGCTTGACAACCTAAACGGGATTCTGATTCTAGTCCCCACGCTTTATCTAATAAATCTTCTTCCTCATCAGTCGCAGGTGTTAAGGAATCAAACCCCTCACGAATGATGATGTGGCAAGTGGTGCAAGCACAGGATTTGTCACAGGCATGTTCTAAGGCGACATGGTTATCTAATGCCGCATCTAAAACACTGGTCCCTGTGCTAACCTCAATGGTGATACCGTCGGGACATAATTCAGGATGCGGTAAAAAGGTTATTTTCGGCATTATTTATTTTCCTCCATAAATTCATTTATCTTGTGTCCTTGCATCGCGTGTTTAATTGCCTGATCCATCCGCCGTGCTGCAAATTCTTGTGTTAGATTGTCCAGTTTTTCTATTGCTTGTTTAATCACCATAGGCTCATTTCCTTGAGCAACGGTTAGCAATTCGTCTAATGCCACATTGATGGCGAGGAACTCTTGATGTTTCAATAAGGTCTGTCCATCCGCTTGTAAAGCGGCACGTAAGGCATTAATAACCCTATCGGCTTCAACTTGTTGTTCTCGCAAAGTGCGTTTTTTTGCATCTAAATCAGCATAAGAAATTGCTTCTTTTAACATCCGTTCAATATCCGCGTCTTGCAAGCCATAAGACGGTTTAACATTAATTTCACTCTTAATTTTTGTGGTTTGTTCTTGGGCAGAAACGCTGAGTAATCCATCAGCATCCACTTGAAAAGTTACCCGAATACGCGCAGCACCTGCAACCATTGGCGGAATACCACGCAATTCAAAACGAGCAAGTGAACGGCAATCACTGACTAAATCACGTTCTCCCTGTACAACATGCACCGCCATTGCCGTTTGTCCATCTTTAAAGGTGGTGAATTCTTGCGCACGGGCAACTGGTAGCGTGGTATTGCGTGGTATCACTTTTTCTACCAATCCGCCCATGGTTTCTAGCCCTAAGGAAAGTGGAATAACATCCAATAACAACATGTCATCATCAGGTTTATTACCCACTAAAATATCTGCTTGAATCGCCGCACCAATCGCGACAACTTTGTCGGGGTCTATATCAACATGCGGTTGACGTTGAAAAAAGTCAGCGACTTTTTCCCGAATACGGGGCATACGGGTAGAACCACCGACCATAACAACTTCATGAATATCTTCAATTGTAATCCCTGCATCACGCAGTGCGCGACGACAAGGGAGCAGGGTTTTTTGAATATAGGTATCGACTAGACTATGCAAGGTTTCACGGTTTAAAACGCCAGTCCATGGTTGCCCGTTGCTTAATGTCAGGTTTAACATGACACTATCTTGTATGGTTAGAGCTTCTTTCGCGGTTTTCGCGCTATCGAGTAAATAGCGGATGTGTCCTTGTGTGCTGTTATCGGCAATGCCTGCTTGCGTCATTATCCAACGCGCGATTTCGCGGTCTAAATCATCGCCGCCTAGAGCAGAATCGCCCGCCGTTGCCATTACTTCAAACACGCCTTTATGTAAACGCAGGATAGAAATATCAAATGTCCCGCCGCCCAAGTCGTAAATAGCATGGATGCCTTCGGCTTTTTTATCCAAACCATAGGCAACGGCTGCAGCGGTAGGCTCATTGAGTAAACGGAGTAACTGTAACCCTGCCAATGTTGCCGCGTCTTTAGTTGCTTGACGTTGTGCGTCATCAAAATAGGCAGGAACGGTAATAACCACACCGCTCAATTCCCCGCCTAATGTCGCTTCAGCCCGTTGTTTCAAACTGCGCAAAATATCCGCAGAAATTTGTACGGGACTTAGTTCACCTTTCACCGTGCGTAATAGTGGCATTCCTTGTTGGTCGATAAAATCATAAGGTAGTTGTGTTCCTAGCGTTTTGACTTCATGCAATCCGCGCCCCATTAGGCGTTTAACCGACGCAATGGTATTTAACGGGTCACTACTGGCAAAAGCTAAGGCCTCATAGCCAATGACTGTTTGCGTATCCGTTGCGTAGTGAACAACCGAAGGGAGTAAATGCCGTGCTTGTTGGTCGGGGAGTGTTTCGGCAATCCCACTGCGGACCGTCGCAATGAGTGAATTGGTTGTTCCCAAGTCAATTCCTGCGGCAAGTCGGTGTTGATGAGGCGCGGTAGATTGACCGGGTTCGCTGATTTGCAAGAGGGGCATGTGAAAATCCTTAAATGACTCGTTGTTAAAACAGTGTTACGCCATAACGAGGCGTTTTTCCTTGTTCAAGTAAATGTAATGCCTGTCAGTTGTTCAATGATTTCTGCTGACATGCCTTGCGCTTTTAGTTTTTGTGCAATTTCTAACTTACCCTTTTCAATGCCACGTTCTTCCCCTAGTTGTAAACCCTTTTCAATGCCACGTTCTTCCCCTAGTTGTAAACCTTTTTCAACGCCGCGCTCTTCTCCAAGTTGTAAACCCTTTTCAACGCCGCGCTCTTCTCCCATTTGCAAGCCTTTTTCCAATCCTGCAATAAATTCTTCCTCTTTTTCTTTCTTTGCGGCCTGTTCTTGTGCATATTCATCTTTCATGCGTGCGCGGTCTTGTGGGGTTAAACCGTCGATTTCTATTAATTTCATGACTTTTAAAATGGCAGGCTTTTGATATAGCGATTCGTCAACTTGTTCATCTAAGCTGTCTTGAATGAGCTTTAACCATTCTTGATAGGGTTCGGGAGTGCTTTGGGTTACGTGTTTGGGTGAGAGGTATAAGACACGGTGATGAATTTTATTTAATTTCTGTTTGGTAAGGTAATTAATCGGGTCAAAGTTGATTTCGGCAATCTCGCAATCTTCTCTTGTTCCTGACGTAGAGACAACGATAGTAAACACTTGTAACGCGGGTTTGTAATTTTTGGACGTTGCTACCTGTTCTAACATTGCCGCGCAGTGGTAGTGCAAGAAACGGTCATAATAGTCGTCATAACGGCGGTGTTGAATGTCGACAATCACCCGATTTTCTAGGTCTTCCGCGTATAGGTCAAAACGCGAGTCGACATTGCTGATGGGCGGGTCAAATTTCTTTTCCGTTTGAACTTTGTCAATTTTTAAGTCTATGTCGAGGAAATCTTTTGCGAAGGCTTTAAAAACGTCTATATCACAAAAGGCTTTTTTAAAAATAACGTCGTAGCGTAAAGAAGCGACTTGTTGCATGATTTTGTACTCGTCAGAAATAGCGGGTATAAGCTCACAGTAAGGTTTCTTCCAGTTGCAAAGTTTCTTCTTGCAAGCGGTTAAAAAACTGGAGTTGTCGCACGCTATTACGAGCGGCTTGCCAATCTTGTTGTGTAAACTGTTGGTTAAGTTTATCGATGAGGGTTTGGCTTTGTTTGTTTAGCGTTGTTAGGAATTGGCTTAAAGCTGCTAGCGGATTGATTTGATTTTTTATCTCGGCTAGGGTTTCACGCAGTTCCATTTGTGCCATTAAAAACGTCGCATCCATAAAGGTATCACTATCATTATTGAGAGAAACCCCTTGTAGTTCTAGCAGATAACGTGCGCGGTTGACGGGTTGCTTGAGCGTTTGAAAGGCTTCATTGATAAGCGTGGCTTTCTCCATTGCTAATCGCCGTTCTCGTTCGGGAGCATCAACAAATTTATCTGGATGTATCATTTTTTGTAAGTCACGATAGCAAGCGGCAAGTACTTCACTGTCTATCGTGAAACACACAGGTAATCCAAATAATTCAAAGTAATTGGGTGAGGTCATGGTTTATACGTTAAAACTTTCGCCACAACCGCATTCGTCTTTTATATTGGGGTTGTTGAATTTAAAGCCTTCATTTAAGCCCTCGCGCACGTAATCCAGCTCTGTGCCGTCGATGTAGGAAAGGCTTTTAGGGTCAACAATGACTTTTACCCCTTGCGACTCAAATATTTGGTCTTGCTCTTCAACTTGGTCAGCAAACTCCATAATGTATGCCATGCCAGAACAACCGCTGGTACGGACACCCAAGCGTAAACCCACGCCTTTACCGCGTTTATCAATGGATTTTTGAATGTGGGTGGCGGCTTTTGGGGTAAGACTAATCATAATGTACTCCTCAGTATGAAACAGATTGTATCGAATTTATGTTGCTATTGCGTAAGAACAAGGGGGAAGATTGAACTTTCTAGGATGATAGTTAGGTATAATTCCTTTATAAAATAAAAGGTTTATTGTATATCTACCATGTTATCTTCTATTTTCAGCAAGTTGACCAGTCGCCATTCTCGCTACATTGTTTGGACGTTTGTACAAAGGAACTGTGCATGATTAAACTCATCATAAAGTATTTAGGTTATACAAAAATACCTGTATTCGTAAACGGTGCAAATAGCTTTGTTTATAAAAATGTAAGCGGGTATTTATGATTCACAGCGTTGCCTCCCGATTTACATTTTAAATTTCGTTAGTTTATGATGACCCACTTTTTAGCCATTTTGCAATTTTTTGGCTTTTTCTGATTAATATACTAGGGCGTGTCATCAAATAGTAAAAAATGTTATATTATAATCATATACCCAGATATCGCCAAGGATAAAACAATGAGTCGTCGCTATGCCTTAACCGATGAACAATGGTCAAAACTAGAACCGCTACTCCCTGGGCGTAAAGGACATGTCGGGATGACGGCTAAAGATAACCGCTTGTTTATTGATGCTGTTCTATTCCGTTATCGCAGTGGCATTCCTTGGCGCGACCTCCCCGAACGCTTTGGTGATTTCCGTGTCGTCCATACCCGCTTCAGTCGTTGGTCTAAGAAAGGTGTCTGGGAACGTGTTTTCAAGATACTAAGTGCCGATGCCGATAATGAATATGCCATGATAGACAGCACAATAGTTAGAGCGCATCAACATAGTAGTGGTGGTGGCGCAGATGAAGCCATTGGACGTAGCGCAGGGGGTTTAAGTACCAAGATTAACTCCGTTGTTGACGCACTGGGCAATCCGACCCTTTTTTTTTGACTGCGGGACAGGCAAGCGACCTTGAGGGGGCTGATGCTCTTATTCCTCAGATAAAGGCAAACGCTTTATTGGCTGATAAGGCTTATGATGCAGATGAACGGGTTAGAGATGTTTTAAAACAGCAAGGCATAGAACCTGTGATTCCGTTCAGGAAAAATCGTTTAAATCCACCTTATTATGATAAAGTCCTTTATAAGGCACGTTATTTAATCGAGCATTTCTTTGGTAAATTAAAGCAATACCGCGCTATAGCTACACGATATGATAAACGCGCTAGGAATTTCTTAAGTGGGGTTTATTTGGCTTCTACCTTGATTCTTTTAGCTTGAACCTTTAACCCTTCTTATTTGATGACAGGCTCTACTTACATGCGATATTTCTTACTCTGCCGTTTAGGAACTGACGTGGACGCGCTTATCAGTTGGGTGTTGTATGACCATGCTGGTAAACGGATTGACAGCGCAAATGCAGTTTCTCTAGCAACCTTGCCACCACCTGCTTCCCATGTTTTAAGCGTATTAGTGCCTAGCACTGCGTGTTTATTAACAACCGCCCATGTACCTACAACCCAGCGTCAACGCTTATTGCAAGCCGTGCCATACGCTTTAGAAGAATTATTTGCAGAAGATGTTGAAGCATTACACTTTGCATTAGGCGAGCGGTTAGTTTCTGAACAAGTCGCCGTTGCCGTCACAACGCATCAAAAAATGCAGCAATGGTTAGCATTATTTACTGAACGCGGTTATAAACCACAAACGATTATGCCCGATGTGTTAGCCGTGCCTAGACCTGAAAACACATGGGGAATTCTTTTTTATAATCAGGTGGTTTTAGTGCGCACAGGCGATTATAGCGGATTTGGGATTGAGCTAGAAACCTTACAAACCGCTTTACAATTGGCATTGCATCAACAAGCAGCACCTGCGCGTTTAGTTGTTTATTACGCACGCGTTGCTCCCCCGTCGTTAACCGTTTTGCGTGGTTTAGGGATTCCGATTGAAGAACAAGCGCATACAGAAGACAGTTTAGGCTGGTTGTTACAGGGAATAACCCAGAAAAATAAAACCATTAATTTGTTACAAGGGGAATATCGCCCGCAGGATAAAATTCAAACCTTGTGGAAACCTTGGCGATTAACAATAGGATTATTGTTAGTGTGGGGTGTTATTTTATTTATACAACAGATTGTTGAATATCAAGATTTATCTCAACAACGGACTGCATTGAATACGGAAATAGAAGCCTTGTATCGTCAAACGTTTCCTGACGCAAAACGGATTGTAAATGCGCGCGTTCAGATGGAACAACAATTAAATACCCTAAAAAATCAGCAGTCTAATCCACTCAAGGGAGAATCTTATTTAACCACATTAGCGCAGTTAAGCCCTATCTTAAAACAAGCAGCGGGTTTACATTTAAAACGCTTAGATTATCGGCAAGGACGTTTTGATTTAGAATTAGAATTAGCCAATTTACAAGCATTAGAACAGATTAAACAATCATTGAGTCAAATGGGTTTTACTGTGGAATTACAATCAGCAAGCAGTCGTGATAATGTGGTTGAAGCGCGTTTAAGATTACAAAAAAACCCCATTTGATAATTAATCATATTATCGGTTTAATGGCGAATTAACTAACTAATTTAACTTGTTATAAGCATTCTCAATACAGGATACAGCACATAATGGGCAAGGAAATAGACCGCATCTCTAGCGATATCGCATGTTTAAATATTGAACATTTCCCTGCAACCTTGGTTTCTACCACAGGTTCACATTGTGAGGTATGGCAAGCGTTCCGTACATCTTTTGATAATGCAGAGAAAACAACACTAAACTTTGTCGTCAAACGGCATTATCAACCCTGCGAGTTTCGTGAAGTACGGAATTTGTGCAGAGATTATTATATTTTAAAAGAAAAGCTGACTGATATTATCCCTAATGCCTTGTTTGTACAAACATCTATTGATAACCGCGCGAACCTAATTGTTATCGCAGAAACCAACACACCATGGTTTAATCTGGCAAACCCTATCAATGAAACAGAAGCCATTCCGACATTGCGTCAAAATCCTAAAGCCCTCTCCCAATTAAAGCGGTTTTTACAAGCAGCAAAACAATGGCATGATGAAAAAGGCTGGGTGATTGATTTATACGGGTTGGACAATTTGATTTTAAATAAAAACAGTGAAGTGCGTTATATAGACAGTTTTAGCGTGTTTTTTTACGAAGATATGCTAAAGTTCGTCACGGATGATGATTCGTTACAAGAAAAAATTGATTTATCCCTTAAACGTCGCTCCTATTTAGAATATATATATGCACAAGCAACGCCTTAACCTGTTATTCTGATAAAAGTTTATCTACCGTTTTTTGATAATATTGCGTATCCATCGCTTGTAATGAACCCGCTCGCTGATTGCCTAATTTCGCAAAGAGTAAATTTAAGCGTTTTACGGCTTGTGTTCGGGTTTTTTCATCATCCACCGTTTGCAATAAAGTTTGTAACTGCATAATATCTTTGCGTAGTTGAACTTCTTCAGGCACACAGCCCGCATTTTTTAAAATTTTATACGCCATGCGCAATTCTTCAGGAACATGGCTTAAATCCTCTAATTCTAAGGGTTTACCCATTCCCGCCAAATTATCCAACTCGCCTTTTTCTATGGCTTCTAAAATATACGCTTCGGCAATTTTATCGATATTAACCATTTAACTTCCTACCTAATTTAGGGCGATATAACCTAACTGTTGTCTTATTTGTAATAAAAAATAATAAAATCATTCGGTTTTAAGTAACAACAGATAACACCACCTAACGCAGTGTTATCCGCAAAGAACTTATTAAAGAACTTAATTTAAGGCAATAACACCGTTGACCCTGTTGTTTGACGGGTTTCTAAGGCTGCGTGTGCTTTTCCTGCATCTTTTAAGGAAAATATCTGATTCACATCAATTTTTACATCACCCGATTGGACAACCGCAAATAAATCATCAGTACAAGTTAAAAGTTGCTGACGGCTAGCGGTGTAACTCATTAACGTTGGACGTGTGAGAAAGAGCGAGCCTTTCGCGCTCAATATACCAATATCTAACGGTGGCACACTGCCCGATGACTGCCCAAAGCTCACGATTGTACCCATTGGCTGTAAACAATCTAAAGATTGCATAAAAGTATCCTGACCAACAGAATCATAAACCACAGGCACACCTTTACCGTTAGTTAATTCCTTAACACGTGTAACAAAGTTTTCTTTAGTATAAATAATCGGATAATCGCAGCCGTATGCTTTTGCCAATTCTGCCTTTTCTGCACTGCCAACGGTTCCAATAACCGTTACCCCCAGTTTTTTCGCCCATTGACAAGCAATTAAACCAACACCACCCGCAATTGCATGAAAAAGTATGGTATCACCGGCTTTTACAGGATAAGTCTGACGCAATAAATATTGTGCGGTCATCCCCTTTAGCATCATTGCGGCAGCAGTTTGGTCACTAATGCCATCAGGAATTTTTACCACCCGTTCTGCATCAATTACACGGGCTTCTGTGTACGCGCCCAATGTAGCACCATACGCGACACGGTCGCCAACGTGTAAATCCGTTACTGCCGCACCAACGGCTTCAACAACGCCCGCCGCTTCCATACCGGGAATGAACGGATAAGCCGCAGGTTTATATAAGCCCATGCGAAAGTAAACATCAATATAATTCAAGCCAATCGCTGTATGGCGAATGCGAATTTGATGCGCTGCGGGTTCACCAATTTCTATTTTTTCCCAGCGTAAAACGTCTATTCCACCTGTCTGATGAATTTGAATTGCATTGACTGTCATGTTAAATGCTCGCTGATGAACAAAGGGAAGGTCATTTATATATTGACGGCGACAAATTACGGCTTCAAGGTCTCAAATGCTTTTAGCCATGTACGGGTAACATCCATTGCTGAATAACGGGTTAAATCAACATGTAGCGGTGTAACAGATACGAATCCGTTGCGAATAGCATGAAAATCCGTGCCGACACCCGCATCCTGTTCTTTTCCCGGCGCGCCAACCCAATAAATATCGCGTCCACGGGGGTCTTGGTCTTTAACCACAGGCGCAGCGCGGTGGCGACTGCCTAAACGAGTCACCTGAATACCTTGTAACGCTGCAAACGGGACATTAGGGACATTGACATTTAAAATGGTATCAACAGGTAAAGGCAAGTTACCTTCGTGCAAATGATTAAGCAGGATTTCAACAATACGTGCAGCCGTATCATAGTGTGTAGGATTCGGATAACCCGCTAAAGACACGGCGATAGCAGGTAAACCCAAAAATCGCCCTTCCATCGCCGCCGCGACTGTCCCCGAATAAATGACATCATCGCCTAAATTTGCGCCTTCATTAATGCCAGAAACGACAATATCAGGTAATTCTTCTAATAATCCTGTAATCGCCAAATGTACGCAATCAGTGGGCGTGCCATCTACATATAAAAAGCCATTGTCCGCCGTGTGAGCGCGGAGAGGATATTCCAGTGTTAAAGAATTACTTGCACCACTGCGATTTCTATCAGGTGCAACCACTGTAATATCTGCAAATGTCTTAAGTTTATTGACTAAACACACAATGCCAGCGGCGCGATAGCCGTCGTCATTACTAACTAATATTTTCATGAGTATCTACTTAATGTAATGATGAATCCATCGATTGAACCAGAATGCACCAAATTTACAACATTTTCAGATACAAAAGTATTAATTTTCTTATCCTTTAATTCTGACAACTCAGTAAACGCTGATTCAGGCAGTCTTTTAAATTGTTTATCCTGCTTTATTTGGCATGACCAAATTTTTTTCTTTAAATTCACAAAATTCCGCAATCACACAACTTGCGCATTTAGGATTACGCGCAGTACAGGTATAACGCCCATGTAGAATTAACCAATGATGTGCATGTTGCTGATATTCAGGTGGAACTGCCTTTAATAAATTATCTTCTACTGCACGCACTGTTTTACCACTGGCTAAGCCCGTGCGATTCGCCACGCGAAAAATATGCGTATCAACAGCAATAGTTGCTTCACCAAAAGCGGTATTCAACACGACATTTGCCGTTTTACGCCCAACGCCTGCTAAGGCTTCTAATGCTGCTCGCTCATGTGGCACTTCCCCATTATATTTATCAACCAGAACTTGACACGTTTGTAAAATATTCTTGGCTTTTGCGTTATATAAACCAATGGTTTTAATATAACCTTTCAACCCATCTGCACCTAAGTTTAAAATTGCTTGAGGCGTATTTGCAACGGAATAAAGTTTTACAGTGGCTTTGTTGACGCTTATATCCGTTGCCTGTGCTGAAAGAATGACAGAAATTAATAATTCAAAGGTAGAATGGTAAACTAATTCTGTTTTAGGATTAGGGTTTTGCGCTTGTAAACGGGCAAATAAAGCGTGACGATGTGCGGCATTCATAAGAAGTTATCACGGTAAAAATGGGAGATTTGTTTTTAGCGCATCTGGTGTTCACAAGTCAATTTTGCTGACCTTGCTATCATGTATTTTTAAGTAGAATTATACGATAAATATTATTTATATCAGTAAATTAATCTTTTTATTAATGTGTTAAATCTGTTGGTTCTAGGTGTCTAAAACGGTTATAAATTCTAAATTTAGACCATTATGCTGTTTATCCTTGCCTATTAACAAAATAAATCTTGAATTTTACTTTTGATGCTTTATGCTCAAAAACTTTTAGAAAGTGATAATGAGTCAGACATTATTCTGTTACCCTTATAATCTCTGTTTTCCAGCGTAAAAAAACTATCGTGCCAAAGCGTCATAAACTAATATTATTCATAACATTGCTTATCACTTTACCCACTAATAGCCACGCGCTTGAATGGGGGATGTGTCAAGCTATTGCAGAGATAACCCCTCTTCCTCCCCAGTTACCACCACCGCCTGAAAATAATGCTGTGCGTTTATATGCGGATGATGGGGAAATGTCGGAGAAAGAAGGTAAAGTGACTGCCAACGGTAATGTTATTTTGCAACGTGGCGAGCAAGTGCTGAAAACAGACTTGGCTATTTATCTGCGTGACCAAGAAACAGTTGATGCTGAAGGAAATTTTACTTTCTGGGATAAGCAGTTTATCGTTAGTGGTAATCGCGCCAAATTACTCCCCAATCATCAAGGCGAAATGCACGATGTTCATTATTGGTTGTTGAATCGTCGCGGACGTGGGCAAGCCACTTTTTTGCAACGGGAAAGTGAAAATAACGCGAGTTTACAACAAACAACTTATACGACTTGCGACCCGAGTGCGGAGGTATGGCGATTAGATGCAGCGAATGTGCATTTAAATCAAGAAACAGGGCGCGGTACAGCAAATAATGTATTTATTAATGTCTTGAATATTCCTGTTTTTTATTCGCCTTATTTGTCTTTTCCTATTGATGAACGGCGTTTATCGGGCTTTCTCGCGCCTAGTATGGGCAGTTCTGATGAAGTGGGTGTCGAATTTAGTATTCCGTATTACCTTAATCTTGCACCTAATTATGATGCAACCATTACTCCCCGTTTTATGAGTAAGCGCGGTTTATTATTGGGTACAGAATTTCGCTATTTGCTTGCTAATAGTGGCGGTAAAATTGAATGGGAATATTTGCCCAGTGACCGTGTAGCAGATATCAATCGCAGTTTATTGAAGGTAAGGCACAGTGGCATGGTTGTTCCTTCACTGTACACGGATATTGTTTATGATGAAGTTTCAGACGATTTATATTTTCGAGAATTGGGTGATAATTTAACCGTTTCGAGTACAACGCATTTGGAACAACGGGGCGATTTGCGTTATTTTGGTCATGGTTGGAACGTGTTGGGACGTTTACAGCGTTATCAGAGCTTGGATGCAAATCCTGCAACCCGTCCTTATGAACGATTACCACAAATCATATTGAGTAGTGATGTCCCTGAGCGGAATAAAAAAATAAACGTGCAAGGACAGGTAGAGTTGGTTAATTTTGAGCGTTCTTATGATGAAGCACCTGTGGGTAATCGTTACGATTTTAAATCAACCATTAGCTTTCCATGGCGCACTGCCAGCGGTTTTTTTGTTCCTTCCGCGATTTTACGCCATACCCGTTATGACCTCTCTCAAATCCCTATCGCTGAGGCTGATCGTTTCAGTGAAACGCCAACCCGCTCTACTTATACGTTAATGGCAGACAGTGGTTTGTTTTTTGACCGCGAATTAAGCTTATTTAACCGTAATTTATTACATACGTTAGAGCCACGTTTGTTTTATCGTTATACACCTTATGAAAATCAAGATGATATTCCGATTTTTGACACGGCTGAGTATGATTTATCTTTCGGACAGTTGTTTAGGGAAAATCGATTTATTGGTGCGGACAGGGTGGATGATAGTAACCAATTGACTGCGGCATTAACCACGCGCTTTATTGACCAAGCAACAGGGCTTGAGAATTTGCGGGTTAGTGTGGGGCAAATTTATTATTTTGCTGACCGTGAAGTTGTTTTACCGAGTGAGCTTTTTGAAACCAACAGTTCATCGAATATTGTCGCGGAAATTTCCTCACAATTTAATTCGCGTTTAAGTGGTTCAGCAACCGTATTGTGGAATCCTTATGATAGTAAGGCAGAATTAAGTATTTGGCGATTACGTTATCGTCCAAACCCTGAAAGTTTATATAATTTTGCTTATCGGTTACGTGAGAATCGATTAGAGCAAACAGATGTTTCTTGGCGGTTTCCGTTGAGTTCGCAATGGCGCACATTGGGACGTTGGAATTATTCGCTCGATGAACATAAAGATTTAGAGGTCTTTTTAGGGCTGGAATATGAGAGTTGTTGTTGGGCAATGCGTGGCGTTGCACGGCGTTATTTGAACACGGTAGATGGTGCTTATCTTAATGGCTTTTTCTTTGAAGTGGAGTTGAAGGGATTAGGCGGCGTTGGAAAAAAAGCCAGTGCTTTTTTAGAAGATAGCATCGTAGGTTATGACGATAGATTTTAGATGATGGTTATGAATGAGAAAACGGATACCATTGCTTGAAACGATGGTATCCGTGCTATTTTCACTTAGCTACTACTGGACGATTTCGAGCTTCCACCCGCAATATTTCTTATGGATGAACTGGTTGTAGAACTACCCGTGCCAGAAGTGCTTGAGCGTGTGCTGGTATTGTTGCCTGTTCCCATAAAATAGCTGGTTGCAATTGCCCTACGGGGTTTCATGTCAGCAGTTGCATCTGAAGGAACGTACCAGCGGGAAGTGTTATTATTAAACCCCATCACACTGTTACTATTGGGTAAATGGGTGTAATTGCGATATGCCTGACGTGATGGCATCCAGAATTGTTGCCCCTGCCAGTAAGTCGATTCACATTTGCCAACCCCCGCCTGTTTTTCACATTCTGCCAGTGATTCGAACATTGGGCGCGATTGTGAGACGATTTTGTCGCATTCGTTGTTGGAGTAGTATATCGAGCATTCTTCTTTGTTCTTAAAGCTCATATCGGTTGGTGTGTTGTCAGAACAACTGATTAAAGTCAGGGCTGTTGGTGTAATAAAAAGCAATGAAATTTTTGCCGATTTTTTCACGTTATTCTCTCCTTCCACCTGCTTTTAAGGACAATTTAAATCATCACGCGCTTTGTTTATTCTATGAAGTATAAGTAACCTAAATTTGTGAAGTCGGTAAACAGTTGTACAAACTCAGCATCATTTAAATAGGGCTTTAATTCTATGTAGGTTACTTCGCGTTGTTCTGTTAGTAAAGGTGCAATAAAAGCCAGTTTTTTAATCAAGGGATATGCAACACCTTGTGCAAATAAAGTGGCATTTTCTCCTTCACGAATAAACGCCATGCGGGCAGCACGACGTAAACGGGCAGTTTGAATAAATTCAGCCAGCCATTCTTCAGGTGTGTAAGGGGGTTCAGGACAGTCAAACTCAGCACCTTCATGATTGCGCCCTTCTGTAATAAAGCAACCAAACCATTGATTAATACTGTGTTTATCTGTTGGCAGACTATTGATAATGGGGTAAATTTTATCCAGTGCGGCTTGGCTGATTTCCCCTTGTTCTGTTTGCGGGGTCAATTCTGGGTCAATATAGCGACGGTCTTGGTCTAGTTGTGTTACAAGATGCGTGACATAGTGGTTAAGCATGTCGGTATGAGAGGGGGCGAGAAAACCAATCGAGAATGTCATGCACTCATCGACGGCAACGCCATAATGGGCAATATTCGGCGGTAAATACAGCATATCACCGGGTTCTAATATCCATTCTTCTTCGGGCGTAAATTCGCGGAGAATGCGTAATTCTAAATCAGGAATAAATTCCCCTTGTTGGCGACTAATTTGCCAGCGACGTTTACCGTATGCTTGCAATAAAAATACATCATAACTATCCAGATGTGCGCCAACAGAGCCTTCAGGTACGGCATAACTTATCATTAGGTCGTCAATTCGCCAGTTTGGAATAAAGCTGAATCGGTCTAAAATATCTTCTGCATCGGTAAAATAGCGATTTGCTTCTTGTACTAACACTGTCCAATGGGTTTTGGGCAGGCGTTTGAACATTTTTTTTTGTAAGGGACTGTAGTGAACCTCCCATGGCGTTTTCCCTCCTTTTTCCATAATTAATCGTGACTCAACCATTTCTTCACAGGCAAGGTCGAGTAAATCTTTAGGCGGAATGGGATTTTTGAAGTTAGGAATTGCTTGACGAATTAATAAGGGGCGTTTTTGCCAGTAGTATTTTAAAAAATCGGCGGGCGTTAAAGACGCACCTAAAGAGATAGTTTTGACAAGTGACATAATTCTGATGTGGTAGAAAAAGGGAGAAAAATCTGTGTGCTATTATTGCATAAATTCTTGCTTATCTTGCTTTTATAGCAATGAATTTATTGTGCCGTTTGCGTCAGTCTTATAAAACTGCCTGCGTTTGTTGATAAAGGGTAGCAAACTCTCGTTAAAATACACGAATGGTGAATAAATCCACTGTTAAATGATGATAAATATATGCGTTATATTAGATGGTTACTTTATGTAATTTTGTTTTTTTGGGTATTATTGTCAGGACCCGTTATGGTGTTATTGTTTGGCAATATTACAACGGATAATACATGGCAAGATAAGCAGAATAGTCGCGCAAATCTTGCTCCTCCCACAACAATACCGCAAGCCGTTATTCAAATTTATGCCGCGCGTTCATTTGGTTGGCAAGGTGCATTTACGGTTGACACATGGATTGTTAGTAAACGGCTACAAGCAACACACTATACACTGTATCAAGTTGTTGGCTGGTATCAGCAGATGAATGCTAGTGTGTTGACTATGCAAAGATTATCTGAAAAACAAGCCCCTGATAATTATTGGTATGGACAACCGCCTTTTTTATTAGCCGATTTGCGGGGCGGTGAGGAAGTGGATGCGTTAATTGACCGCTTGGAAAATGCGGCGGTGGCTTATCCTTACAAAAATACCTATCGTACGTGGTTAGGACCAAATAGTAATACGTTTACCGCTTATATTGCGCGTCAGTTACCTGAATTACGGGTTGATATGCCAACAACCGCAATGGGCAAAGACTTTTTACCCAATGGCGATATTTTCGCAGTCGCGCCTAGTGGCAGTGGCGGACAAATTTCTCTTTATGGCATTATCGGTTTAACGCTCGCAGTGAATGAAGGCATAGAGTTTAATTTTATTGGTTTGCACTTTGGGCTAGACTTGTTTGATATGGCTATTCGCTTTCCCGGTGTGGGTCGAATTGGGTTTGAATGAAACAGTCATTATAAAGAAATTCTGATGCAGTCCGTTTTGCTCTCCATTGCCTCAGTTTACAATAACTAAAAAAAAGCGCAGTGCCAAAAACTATCGTGAGAGAACTTATTGGCACTCTTAAAAGAAGAAGAATAATGAAGAGACAACCAAAGGAATCTTTTTATCTATCAATCCTCTGTTTTCTGACCTGTCTATTTTACGGCTCGCAAGTGTTGGCTGAAACAGCATCAATAGCAGCCAGCGAAACGGAAAGAGCAGTTTCTTTGTTGGATATGTCTATGGGATTGTTGGGCGGGCTTGCCTTATTTTTGTATGGCATGGACATGCTTTCTGTTGCACTCAAACGCATTGCGGGTGAACGGATGCATGTCATTCTCGCAACGTTGACGACTAATCCATTAATGGGTGCGTTGACAGGAACATTAGTGACAGCGGTAACACAATCCTCTTCTGTCACAACGGTTTTAATTGTTGGTTTTGTTGCGAGTAATTTACTTACACTAAGTCAATCTATTAGCATTATTCTTGGCGCGCAATTGGGTTCGACTATCACCGCGCAAATTATCGCTTTTAAAATTACAAAGTACGCACTGCTTATGTTAGCAGTTGGATTTGCAATGCAATTTTTAGCAAAACGCGAAAAACTGATTGAATACGGGAATAGTTTAATTGGATTAGGATTACTCTTTTTTGGCATGACAGTGATGAGTGAAGCGATGCAACCGCTACGTCATGACCAACATTTTTTAGACTTTATCATTCATTTAGATAATGTTTGGCTTTGTGTTTTGATTGGCTGGTTATTTACGCTGATTATTCAATCCTCAGCAGCAACATTGGGGATTTTGCTCATCATGTCAGGACAAGGCTTGATAACGTTGCCTATCGCTATCGCCGTTGCTTTTGGTGCGCACATAGGCACTTGCGGAACGGCCTTGCTCGCTTCAATTGGCAGACCGCGCGAAGCTGTTCGCGCTGCTGTTGCACATTTATTGACCAGCATTTTAGGTGTGGTGATATGGTTAGCCTTTATTGACGAATTAGCACAATTGACAATTGCGATTTCTCCGAGTGCTGACACACTCGCTATTAATAAACAAGCAATTGAAGTTCCACGTCAAATTGCGAATGCTTATACCTTATTTAACTTAATTAATATGCTCGTGTTTATCTGGTTTACCCACTATATTGCACGTTTTATCTACTGGTTAATTCCTGAAAAAGCGGATGTTGATGAGACCATTAAACCTAAGTTTCTCGATACCTTGTTACTAGAAACCCCCTCATTAGCATTAGATGCGGTACGCCGCGAATTGCAACGGATTGGTACACGCATTAATTCAATGTTTGATGCGGTCATGCCTGCCTTACTGAGCGATGATCAAGATGGACTCCGTGCTGTTGCACAGATGGATAATGATATTGATATATTACATGGGCATATCGTTTACTACTTGGGCGAAATCAGCAAACAACACTTAACGGATAAACAAACACAAGATTTATTACATTTATTAGATGCAACAAATAGCCTTGAAAATATTGGGGATTTAATCGAAACTGATTTAGTAATTGTTGGACAAAAACGCTTGAGTCACCATATTTCTTTTAGTCCAGAAACACAAATAATCTTAAAGCAAGTGCATCAAACCATTTGTGAATTGTTAAAAAATGCAATAGAAAGCGTTGTTGAACAAGATATAGAAAAGGCAATACACGTTGTAGAAATGAAAGATCGATTGCATGAATTAATCAATCATGCAGAACAAAACCAAGTTGAACGACTGATTGGCGCACCCCATGAACCTGCGCAACGCATTCTATCTTATACAATAAAAACAGATATGCTAGAAAAATTTCGGCGAATTTATTACTTTGCCAAGCGAATAGCAAAAACGGTTGATCATCTGGACAACCCGACGTAGTCATTTGTTTTACCAACTGAGGAGATTGATAAAATGGACGATAAAACCCGTACAGAACTAGAAGCAGCAGCATTTCGTCAATTAGTTCAACATTTACGCGAGCGTAATGATGTACAAAATATTGACTTAATGAACCTTGCAGGATTTTGTCGCAACTGCCTATCTAAATGGTATAAAGCCGCCGCAGAAGAAAAAGGGCTAACGATGGATTACGAACAAGCCCGCGAAATTATTTATGGAATGCCTTATCAAGAGTGGAAAAACCGTTATCAAACAGAAGCCAGTGTGACACAAAAAGCATTGTATGAAGCGATACAAGCGCAAGCCGTGCATTAGTCCATGACCTCTGCGTAAATAAAAACTCCCCCGTTTACGCGGGGGATTTCTTTTTTATCACTTATTTTAGTTTTATCACAAGATAAAATATTTTTTCGGTGCATTTAATCCCCTAAAACCTAAAGAAGGACTAAAATCGTGATAATGACATATTATAAACTGATTTTATTTAGTATTATCTGCTTATTTCCTCTATTTTCTCATGCCCAAACAGAAACAGACCCCGCGAAACGTGGATTATTAGCAACCTATGCTTATCAAGCAGTTAAAGCGGGTGATTATGCCCAAGCCATAGAAATATGGAGTGCATTAGCTGAAACGAATCATATTCCCTCACTGCTTTTATTAGGCATGTTATATGAAGAGGGGTTAGGCGTACCACAAGATATGCAAATTGCTGTCGCGTGGTATAAAAAAGCTGCGGAATTAGGGCATTCCGTCACTCAATATAATTTAGGCATTATGTATGCGCAAGGTCGCCCTAATCTTCCACAAGACCTTGTTGCTGCTCGTTATTGGTTAACTGCCGCCGCACAACAAGGCGACCATGACGCACAAACTGCATTACAGGCATTAATAGCGGGTAAACCCGTTTCTGCACTTGTAACCCCCCAAAATGATTTCCCTACCTTGCCCTTATCATTAGAGTTGGTTGCACCTACACGATAACTTTATCTAGTTGAGTATGAATGTGTTTATAAAAAACCATTTCGTCGAAACCAGATATAAATTATCAATGTCAATCCAATAAACGACCCTAACACGCCATAATACCCATTATGCCAATGCAGCTCGGGCATATACTCAAAATTCATCCCATAAATGCCTGCAATAAATGTTAATGGCATAAAAAAAACGGAAAAAATCGTTAAAACGCGCATAATTTCATTTGTGCGATACGAAGCTAATGACAAGTTAAGCGTTAATAAGTTATCCGCACTTTCCACCGTATGGTCAACGACAAAACATAAGCCTTCTATCTCTTCACGCAAATCTTGCAACAAGGGGCTATGTAACTCAAAAGGCGAATCGAGTTTAATAAGAATATCTTGTAATAAATACAGCATACGTTGGTAAATGGACATTTTACGCCGCAGTAAATACAGTTTTTGTACCGAATTTATCGTTGATTTTCCTTCAAAA
Source organism: Beggiatoa leptomitoformis (assembly GCF_001305575.3). Classification (NCBI taxonomy): domain Bacteria; kingdom Pseudomonadati; phylum Pseudomonadota; class Gammaproteobacteria; order Thiotrichales; family Thiotrichaceae; genus Beggiatoa; species Beggiatoa leptomitoformis. The sequence goes on along the minus strand of NZ_CP012373.2, from coordinate 3,692,171 downwards.
ATGGTAGATTCAAATTCTTCTAATGCCTCTTGTCCATCCGTTAAAGGCACTTCATAAGATTTAATCACTCCTTTTAATAAATCCCTTAAAATTAAAACTATTATGTCAGGATGATTAGAAATAGGTGTTTCCCATTTTTCGCGTAATGCATCTAAAAATCCTAAATCTAAACGATGTATCGTAATTAAAAAATCTTTACCTAAAAAGATGGCAATTTTGCGCGTTAATTGGCGCACATTATTTGCTGTTGCGGGTGCGGCTTCATCAAAAAAACGCACAATGATAAAATTAACGTCTTTTATATCTTCTTGTTTAGGTAAATGTTCTGGTTGCAAACAGTCTTGAATAGCGGTTTGGTGAATCGCAAACTCATGTCCTATAGCCTCTAACTCGGTATTTGTTGGACTAACGACATCAATCCACTGAAAATCATTATTTTTTAAAACGACTCTACGCATACAAGTTTCGCTTTATCTCAGTTGTTCAATTTGTAACAATGGTACACTCAAATAGATAAATTCCCAATAACTCGTGATAACTGCCTGTATGTTTAAAAATCTCTATCTTTTCCGCTTTCTAAAGCCGTTTACTCTCTCGCCTGACGAACTACATCAAAAACTAGCAGAACAGGCTTTCCGCCCCTGTGGAACACTGGATTTATACAGCATGGGATGGATTCCGCCCATCAGTGAAGAGGCAAATTACTACACGCATAGTGTCAGCGATTGCATTATCTTTACTGCGCGTCGTCAGGAGAAAATTTTGCCTGCCAGTGTTATTCGTGAACACCTCAATGAAAAAGTGAAGGAAATTGAGGAGAAAGAACATCGTAAACTCAGTAAAAAGGAAAAAAATGTGCTGAAAGATGAGGTATTACAAACACTCATTCCGCGCGCATTCAGTCGGACTAGCCACCTGTCAGCTTATATTGATAGTCAACGCGGTTGGCTTATTGTTGATACAGGTAGCGAGAAAAAAGCGCAAGAATTTAGTAATTTATTGCGTCATAGTATAGATACATTACCTATTATTATTCCGCAGATGCACCGTTCTCCCGCGTTGGTGATGACTGAGTGGTTAAGCGAACATAATTATCCGACTGATTTTAAAATTGAAGATGCTTGCCAAATGATGGACAGCGAACAGGCAACAGTAAATTGCAAACGACAGGATTTATTAACGGAAGAAATCCATGCGCATTTAGACGCAGGTAAGCAAGTAAAAAGACTCGCACTACAGTGGGAAGAGCGGCTGGCAATGGTGTTAGATGATGCGTTAATCATCCGTAATCTACGGTTTTTAAATGAAAGTGCTGAAGGTGATGCTCATACGGAAGAGAAAGAGAGTTATGCCCAACGCTTCGATAGTGAATTTACCTTAATGACCTTGGAATTACGCCAATTTATCCCGCGCTTGTTTGAGGTATTTGGTGGGGAAAATGAAGAGAGTTATCAACGGTTGTGATGAGTGGGTCTGAACCAAGTTTGTTGTTTTGAATACCTAAATACGCAACATCACTAATAGATGTGGATTAAGAATAAAGAGAATGCTCCCTCTTTTTTAAAGGGGGAATCTTTTTCACGCTTATTAATTTCTTACGCTTCAAAATTTTTCTAATGAGATACTTACAAAAGTTAATATTGCCTATTAAGCTATCTTTTAAAAAATAAATAACGCGGGTTTTATTATTTTTCTTGAATTTTTTAGAGGCCATCCTCAAATGCCAGCATTTTTATCTTTATCTGTACTTTGCCAAATTATTTGTGTTATTCACGCACATCGCACAGATAGACGTGATTGGATTTGGATTATTTTAATTTTTTCTCTGGTTGGTTGTGCATTTTATTTTTTCTTGGAAATGTTGCCTGATTTACGCAATAGCCGTACAGGACGTAGAGTTGTTAAGGATGTCTTGAAAGCCATAGACCCTACAATGACTTTAAAACAGCGGGCGCGAGCCTTGTCGATTTCTGATAATGTGCAGAATAAGCTGAATTTGGCGGATGAGTGTATTGTACATCAGTCTTATCCAGAAGCAGCCGAGTTGTATCGCAGTTGTTTAACAGGGATTTATAAGGATGACCCAAAGATTTTATTGTCTTTAGCACAAACGTTGTTTTTTATGGGTGAATTTGCAAATACTAAACAGACGTTAGATAGGTTAATTGCAACAAATCCTGATTTTAAATCGCAGGATGGACATTTGTTGTATGCCAGAGCGTTGGAACAGTTAGGCGACACTGCTCTTGCAATTGATGAATATCAGGTGTTGGCGAGTTATTATTCTGGTTATGAAGCAAAATGTCGTTATGGCTTGTTGTTAAAACGCTTAGGACGGACGGAGCAGGCGCGGGCGATATTTGCAGAAATTGGAACATTGGCAAGTAATTTATCTAAAGGGCAGCGTAAGTTGCAGAAAGAATGGATTGATATTGCACGGGAAAATATGAGCTAGTGGATTAAAGCATGGTGCGGAAAGGGGTAGTGCTGTTTAGCACTACCGAGAATTTGCTTATTTGTTGGTTTGGCAATCTGTATGTGTTGGATTTTCTTTACAGAAGATTTCTTTTAAAGCAGGGTCTTGTGGAATTGCTTGAGTGCTTTGGGAGCTTTGCGAATTAACCGTTGGTGCGGATATTTGGCGATTAGACTCGCTGTCTTTTAACATGTTACTGGATTTGCCATCGCAAGCGAGTAGCCCTGCCATTAATAAACTGATGAGTATGAAACGATAAGTGGTTTGCATATTGTTATATTCCATGAGTTATAGAGATAGCGACCTTACAACTGCATCAGTTTAAAAGAAATCATGCTATGGATGCAAACCTGACATTTATCCGCTGATAATCGCGCGTGTTTGAGGGCAGTCTAGTTTAAACAGTTGTTTGTCTTCTAAACGCATTGCCGTTAAACATCCTCCCCATAAACAGCCTGTGTCTAAGGCGAAAATATTGTCGCTAAGGTGTAAACCCAGTGTCGCCCAGTGTCCAAAAATAATTCGCATGTCTTGACTGGCGCGGTTGGGGAGTAAAAACCATGGTTGGTCTGGGTCGTTAGGGTCGTTTGTGCTGGGCGCATTTTTCTTTTTCATGTTCAGCGTACCGTCACTGCTACAGTAACGTAAGCGGGTGAAGCAGTTGAGAATGAAACGTAAACGGTCGTATCCTTTTAAACTTTTTGACCATTGTTTGGGTTTGTTGCCGTGTATGTGTTGTAAGTATTCGTCATAACGTGGGCTACGTAATGCTTCTTCAACTTCTTGAGCGCACGCACGGGTTTGGACAAAATCCCATTGTGGGGGTAGTCCTGCATGTATTAGTGTAAACCCCAGTTTATCATCATGATGTAATAGGGGACGACAGCGTAACCAGTCTAATAGTTCATGACAATCTGGTGCTTGTAGTACTGTTTCTAAGGTGTCTTGTGCTTGTAAACATTCGGGGTGTCCATTGGCAATAAAGAGTAGGTGTGTGTCATGGTTGCCCAACACTGTCACCGCTTTATCGCCTAAGCCTTTTACAAATCGTAATACTTCTAAAGATTGTGGACCGCGATTAACTAAATCGCCCGTAAACCATAATTTGTCTTGGTCGGGATTAAATTTGATTAGGGTTAGTAAGGCTTGTAACTGTTTGTAACATCCTTGAATATCACCAATTGCATAAGTTGACATTTTAAATGCTGTAATCCTTAGTGAATCTGTAAACAATAGCAGATTAACATAAAATAGCGGGAATGGTGTAGTCCATCCCCGTTCATGTGTAGTTGCAAGTATTTATGCAATTGATAGGCACAAATTATCAATTAAACGGGCTTTGCCTAGCCATGCCGCTATTAATATAACAATATGTTTTGTTTGTGTTTGCGCTTCTAGCAAGGTTTCTGCATCGCGGATAGCAACATAATCAGGTTTAAATCCTGCTTGCTGTAGTTGTTGTACGGCTTCCGCTTCTATGGTGGTAAAAGACTTTTCACCTGTTTGTAGGCGGTTTTTTATTTGATTGAGTGTTGCAAATAAATGGGGCGCAATTTGTCGTTCCGCTACGGTTAAGTAATTGTTACGAGAACTCATTGCTAGTCCGTCTGCTTCACGGACAGTTGGAATACCTATAATGCGAATCGGCATGTATAAATCTTTCACCATGCGTTTAATAATAGTCAATTGTTGGTAATCTTTCTGTCCAAATAGGGCAATATTGGCTTGTGTGATGTTAAATAGACGATTAACAACCGTTGTAACGCCCGCAAAATGAATGGGGCGAAATTTGCCACAGAGTAAATGGCTTAAAATGGGTACTTCAACGGTTGTAATCGTGGTTAAATCTTGTCCATACATTTCTTCCACCGTTGGTGCAAAAACTAATTCTGCCCCTGCTTTTTCTAAGGCGGCACAATCCGCTTCTAATGTACGTGGATAGCTCTGGTAATCTTCATTTGGGGCAAATTGGGTAGGATTGACAAAAATGCTCACAACGACGTGGTCAGCTACTTTTAAGCCTTCTTGCACCAGTTGTAGATGTCCAGCATGTAAGTTTCCCATCGTGGGAACAAGTGCAACGTGTTGTTTGGCAGCGTGCCATTGTGCAATTTGGCTACTAAGTTCAGCAATCGTGGTAACGGTTTTCTGTGTCATAGGATAATTAGTGTTTATAGTAAGTTATTAGGTCAGAAAATTATTAACAAATACGAGGTAGTGGGTCATCTTCTAGTTCTTCTAATAGACGTTCTCCCCCTAAAGCCGTGCGTAATATAACGCGTGCGTACCCTGTTTGAACGTGTCCAATAATGGCGGCTTGTTGTCCTTGTGGAAGTGTTTTCCAAATAGCAAGTGCTTGTTCCGCTTGGTCTGCGGCAATAACAGCAACCACGCGTCCTTCACAGGCTAAGTATAAGGGGTCATAACCCAACATATCACAAACCGTTTGTACGGAATCATGAATAGGAATCGTGGGTTGTTCTAATACCAGTGCATGTCCTGTTGCTTGGCTTATTTCATGGGCAACAGTTGCTAAACCGCCACGTGTTGGATCACGCATGAAACGAAGTCCTGTAAACGGCAATAGGGCTTCAGTTAGTGGAAATACACAGGCAGAATCGGATTGTAAATCGCCACGTAAGCCAAATTGTTCCCGAGCCAACATTACGGCAATGCCATGATTGCCAACAGCACCACTGATTAATAAGGCATCACCTGCTTGAATAGTAGAAAAGTCTAAGCTTTGCGTCGCAATCCTTACACCAAAACCAGTCGTTGCTAAATAAAGTCCGCCCCCTTCCCCGCGTTGTACAACTTTAGTGTCTCCCGCAACAACAGAGACACCTGCTTGTTGAGCTGCTTGCGCCATGCTGATGATGAGCCGTTCTAATATGGCAATTTCTAAGCCTTCTTCAATAAACGCATTGAGGGTGATGTATAACGGTTTTGCCCCTGCAACGGCTAAGTCGTTGACTGTGCCATGAATTGCTAATGAACCAATGTTTCCACCTGAAAACTCTAGGGGTTTGACAATAAACCCGTCTGTAGTAACCACCAGTTGTGATGCTGACCATGGTAGTGTAGTTGCATCCAGTTGGGTGTTAAGGGTTGGATTATGGAGATGTTTGGCGAATAATTGTTCAATCAGTTCGCGCATGAGGCGACCACCATTGCCGTGCGCGAGGGTGATATGAGTATCTTGCATGGTCATAATTGCAGAGGGATGAGAAGTGATAAATGGCGTGATAACTCACGCATCAGGACAGCTAGCGGGGTATTATTGCATGATTTTTAGCGCAGTGGTTTATTAGCGTTTATGTCCTGTGTGTAGTTTGCGTTCTAAATATTGGCTGTAACGGGACATGCTAAAACACAGTGTCCAATAAACTAATGCGCCAAAAAGATAGCCTTCAACAGAATAACCTAACCAGTGAGGGTCATTTAAAGCTGCTTTTATCATGCCCAGTAAGTCAAATAAACCAATAATCAGCACTAGACTGGTATCTTTAAGCAGGGCTATGAGGGTATTTACAATACCCGGAATGACCGTTTTTAGGGCTTGGGGTAAAATAATGAGAATGGTTGTACGCCAATAACCTAAGCCTAATGCAGCCGCTGCTTCATATTGTCCTTTGGGAATAGCTTGTAAACCACCGCGCACAACTTCTGCCATATAAGCGGATTCGAATAGAACGATGCCAACCGCAGCACGAAATAGTTTATCAAAATTAGTCCCTTCAGGTAAAAATAGGGGGAGCATCACAGAAGACATGAATAAAACGGTGATTAAGGGAACGCCTCGCCATAATTCTATGAATGTAACACATAAAAGACGAATAATAGGCATGGACGAGCGTCGCCCCAGCGCAAGCAAAATACCAAAGGGTAAAGAAGCAACCATGCCAATAAAAGCAAGTACTAACGTAAGCAAAAGCCCGCCCCATAAAGCGGTATCAACAATAGGTAATCCGAATTGTCGCCCGTAAAGAATTTCAAAAGCAATAAAGGGATAAATAAAAAAGGCGAAACCAGCAAGCCAAATTTTTGCGGGTGTTTGTTTGAAAAATAAGGGGATTATCAAACCGAAAAAAATAAATAATGCAACGTTTACTCGCCAAATTTCATCCGCAGGATAAAAGCCATAGAAAAATTGGGATGCTCGTACATAAATAAACACCCAACAAGCCCCACCACTTGTACAGTCTTCTCGCTTGTCGCCAATCCAATCAGCATTAATAAATGCCCATTGTATAAAAGGTAATACGGTTATATAGAGTAAATACAAGCAAGCAATGGTGAGTATGCCGTTAAACCATGATGAAAATAGATTTTCTTGTAACCATTTAAAACTACGTGTGGAAACATTGGGTAAATGAATCGTTCGTTGCGCCATTTCTTAACACCCCTATATTTGAGCGTAATTTATCTTTCTTTCAATGCAATTAAATGGTTATATCCATTCATTAACGCAGAGATAGCTAAACTGATGACGAGATAAACAGCCATGGTCATCATAATAATTTCTACTGCTTGTCCTGTTTGATTTAAAGTTGTTCCTGCAAAAACGGCAACTAAATCAGGATAACCAATGGCAGTTGCTAGGGGGGAGTTTTTAACAAGATTAAGATATTGGCTAGTAAGTGGTGGAATGATAACTCGCAAGGCTTGTGGAATAACCACCAATCGCAGTGTTTGATGTCGTTGTAAACCTAAAGAGTAAGCTGCTTCAGTTTGTCCATGACTAACCGATTGAATACCCGCACGAATAATTTCAGCAATAAAGGCGGCTGTATAAATGCTTAAAGCGGTTACTAGGGCAATTAGCTCAGGAATAATGACTAAACCACCTCTAAAATTAAACCCTTGTAATTCAGGTGTATCCCATGTCAGTGGTGAGCCTAATGCAAAAAAAGTCAATGCGGGAAAACCGAATAAGCTGATAATACTTATCCAAAAGATGGGTATAATTTGCCCCGTTTTTGCGTGATGATATCTTGCCCATTTTTTGAACAGAAAAATAGCTAGTATTGTTAGAAAGAAGACGAGGAGAACACCATCAAAAGCATCACTAGGAATCGGTTTTGGTAAATATAAACCACGGACATTGAGATAAGCAAGGTCAGCAACCGCTACACTTTGGCGGGGAGAGGGTAAGGTGCGTAATACCGCAAAATACCAAAAAAATATCTGTAACAATAAGGGAATATTACGAAATGTTTCTATGTATAACAAGGCTAATTTAGCAACTAACCAGTTGGATGACAGGCGAGCAATACCGATAGTAAAACCCAGCACGGTGGCAAAACAAATTCCTAAACCTGATACTAACAGCGTATTTAGTAAGCCAACAAGAAAAGTACGTCCAAAACTGTCCGTTTCATCATAGGGAATCAGTGTTTGCAAGATACCAAATCCTGCTGGATTTGATAAAAATCCAAATCCTGTACTAATTCCACGTTTTTCTAGGTTATGTAAGGTATTTTGTGCAATATAAATAAAAACAACGATGATGATACTTAATACTATTAATTCAAACAGTTTCGCCCTAATATTGGGATTGTACCACCAATGTGTTTTGTGAGAAGGCAATTTTTGCGAGCTTGTTGCCATACAATCCCCTTATTATTCAATCCCAAAATTGATGAAAATGGTGGACAGGTCCATGCCCTTGTCCCATTTTATACGCCGCTCCTGCTTGTAAAGCAAAGGTTAAATAAGTTTTCGCCGCAGATACTGCTTCTTTTACACTACATCCTTTTGCCAAATAGGCCGCAATTGCCGAAGATAATGTGCAACCTGTACCATGACTATTATGGGTCTGAATTCGTGCATGTGACAACTCAGTAAATGTATCTAGTTGAGATTCATATAGAATATCTATACTATGCTGATTTTGCAGATGTCCGCCCTTTAGTAAAACGGTTTGACTACCCAAGTGACTAAGATTTTTTGCAGCCGTAAGCATTTGTGGAACAGAGGCAACTGGCTCATTTAATAATGCTTCTGCTTCAGGCAAATTGGGTGTAATAACGGTTGCAAGTGGAATTAATAATGTTTTTAATGCTTCAATAGCATCTTTTTGCATCAAAAGGTCACCGCTTTTAGCCACCATCACAGGGTCTAAAACAATATGCTGAATCTCAAACTCTTTTAGTGTGCTCGCAATAGTTTCAATAACTTCAGCAGAATGGAGCATTCCAATTTTAATACTGTCGACACCAATATCACTAAGAATAGCAACCATTTGTTGACGGATAAAATGAACAGGTACAGTATGAATGGCTGTTACTTCACGGGTATTTTGTGCAGTAAGTGCTGTTAGAACAGACATACCATAACAGCCTAATGCTGAAAAAGTTTTTAAATCTGCTTGTACACCTGCACCACCGCCACTGTCTGAGCCCGCAATTGTTAGCAGTCGTTTGTAGTATTTTGTATTTATTATAGACATTATTAAACAGCTTCAACTTTTAAGTAATTCATCAGTTGTTGTGCATCTAGTTGATAGAGTGTGTCTAAAAAATGTAATTGCAATGTACCAGGACCGACAGATTTTTTAACTGCAATTTCCCCCGCAATTCCCATTACTGCCATAGCGTGACTAGCTGCCTGATGTATATCGCTATTTACTGAAACAAATGCACCTATCAATGCCGTTGCTGTGCATCCTAATCCTGTTACCTTTGTCATCATCGGATGACCATTATAAATTTTAGTCACATCTTTATTATCAATAATATAATCGGTTGCACCACTGACAACAACCGTACACTGATATGTTTGCGCTAGTTGCAATGCATCTTCAATTGCAGCATCAGAACATTCGCTACTGTCTGCTCCACGTGTTTTTATATTTGCAGAAACGAGGGCTTTTATTTCTGAGGCATTTCCTCTAATAACTGATGGATTTGCAAGTTGTAACAGTGTTTGCATGGTTGTTGAACGCAAAGCTGTCGCACCACAAGCAACTGGGTCGATTACGATGGGTTTATATAACTCTCTCGCTTTTAGTATTGCCTTTTCCATTCCACTAATCCAATGCGGGCTTAAAGTCCCAATATTAATCACTAATGCATTGGCAATATTAACCATTTCAGCCACTTCATCTTCTGCATGAGCCATTGCAGGAGAAGCTCCTAATGCTAAGAGGGCATTAGCCGTATTATTCATGACAACGTAGTTGGTAATATTATGAATAAGGGGAAATTGCTCTCGTATCTTAACGATATCTGACCAAATAGATTGTGGTGTTACCTGCATCGTTCGCACCTTAATTGAGTAAAAGTGATGTCACAATAAAAATTGCCTTTATACGCAAAATTGAAAGGGATTGCAATGAACTATAGACAAACATTAAGAAGTTGAAAGGGATGATAAGGAAAAGGGATTTAGAAACGAAATAGCCATTGAGAGGCTATAGCAGGGTTTCACGAGGAAGAAGAAAGGACAAATTTCAGGCAATAAAAAACCCTCAAGCAATGATGCGAGAGGGTTAGGGTGTAAGGCTCTTGGCGATGACCTACTTTCACATGGAGAAACTCCACACTATCATCGGCGCACAATAGTTTCACTTCCGAGTTCGGGATGGGGTCGGGTGGTACCTACTTGCTATGGTCGCCAAGAAAAACGGTTAGGGCTATGCCCCAGAATTCGGAAATGGATGTAGTGTATATTACCTACCCAAAATACTTGGGTGTTATATGGTCAAGCCTCACGGTCAATTAGTACTGGTTAGCTACGTACATTACTGCACTTCCACACCCAGCCTATCAACGTCGTAGTCTTCAACGGACCTTGAGGAGAGTTAAACTCTCGGGAAATCTTATCTTGAAGGAGGCTTCCCGCTTAGATGCCTTCAGCGGTTATCCCGTCCGTACATAGCTACCCAGCAGTGCCATTGGCATGACAACTGGAACACCAGCGGTACGTTCACTCCGGTCCTCTCGTACTAGGAGCAACTCATTCTCAAATTTCCAACGCCCACGGTAGATAGGGACCGAACTGTCTCACGACGTTCTAAACCCAGCTCGCGTACCACTTTAAATGGCGAACAGCCATACCCTTGGGACCGACTACAGCCCCAGGATGTGATGAGCCGACATCGAGGTGCCAAACTCCGCCGTCGATGTGAACTCTTGGGCGGAATCAGCCTGTTATCCCCGGAGTACCTTTTATCCGTTGAGCGATGGCCCTTCCATACAGAACCACCGGATCACTATGACCTACTTTCGTACCTGTTCGACGTGTTTGTCTCACAGTTAAGCACCCTTATGCCATTGCACTCTATGCGCGATTTCCGACCGCGCTGAGGGTACCTTCGTGCTCCTCCGTTACTCTTTCGGAGGAGACCGCCCCAGTCAAACTACCCACCATACATTGTCCCCAATCCAGATTATGGACTTAGGTTAGAATCCCGAACATATCAGGGTGGTATTTCAAGGTTGGCTCCACTAAAACTGGCGTTCTAGCTTCAATGCCTCCCACCTATCCTACACAAACAGGTTCAAAATTCAGTGCAAAGCTATAGTAAAGGTTCACGGGGTCTTTCCGTCTAGCCGCGGGTATACTGCATCTTAACAGCAATTTCAATTTCACTGAGTCTCGGGTGGAGACAGTGTGGCTGTCGTTACGCCATTCGTGCAGGTCGGAACTTACCCGACAAGGAATTTCGCTACCTTAGGACCGTTATAGTTACGGCCGCCGTTTACCGGGGCTTCGATCAAGAGCTTCGCTTTCGCTAACCCCATCAATTAACCTTCCGGCACCGGGCAGGCGTCACACCCTATACGTCCACTTTCGTGTTTGCAGAGTGCTGTGTTTTTAATAAACAGTCGCAACCACCTGACCACTGCGACCTTTTTCTGCTCCATGCGCAGGCACTTCACATAATAAAGGTACACCTTCTCCCGAAGTTACGGTGCTATTTTGCCTAGTTCCTTCACCCGAGTTCTCTCAAGCGCCTTAGAATTCTCATCTCGTCTACCTGTGTCGGTTTGCGGTACGGGTTCACTTTATCTGAAGCTTAGAGGATTTTCTTGGAAGCTTGGCATCAACCACTTCGTCTTCATAGAAGACTCGTCATCAGTTCTCGGTATTAAACAAACGGATTTGCCTATTCGTTCTACCTACGACCTTAAACAAGTACTACCAATCACTTGCTGGTTTAGCCTTCTTCGTCCCCCCATCGCAATAAAGCGAAGTACAGGAATATTAACCTGTTTCCCATCGACTACGCATTTCTGCCTCGCCTTAGGGGCCGACTCACCCTGCGCCGATTAACGTTGCGCGAGGAAACCTTAGACTTTCGGCGTGGGAGTTTTTCACTCCCATTATCGTTACTCATGTCAGCATTCGCACTTCTGATACCTCCAGCATCCTTCTCAAGATGCCTTCGCAGGCTTACAGAACGCTCCTCTACCACTTGTCTTGCGACAAATCCGCAGCTTCGGTATATAGCTTGAGCCCCGTTACATCTTCCGCGCAGGACGACTCGACCAGTGAGCTATTACGCTTTCTTTAAATGATGGCTGCTTCTAAGCCAACATCCTGGCTGTTTTTGCCTTCCCACATCGTTTTCCACTGAGCTATATTTTGGGACCTTAGCTGGCGGTCTGGGTTGTTTCCCTCTTCACGACGGACGTTAGCACCCGCCGTGTGTCTCCCATGCTTGCACTTCTCGGTATTCGAAGTTTGCAACGGGTTGGTAAGTCTAGACGACCCCCTAGCCGTAACAGTGCTCTACCCCCAAGAGTGATACATGAGGCGCTACCTAAATAGCTTTCGAGGAGAACCAGCTATCTCTGAGTTTGATTAGCCTTTCACTCCTAGCCACAACTCATCTCCGTCTTTTTCAACAGACGTGAGTTCGGGCCTCCAGTAGGAATTACCCCACCTTCACCCTGGTCATGGCTAGATCACTCAGTTTCGGGTCTATTCCCAGCGACTTAGCGCCCTATTAAGACTCGGTTTCCCTATGCCTTCCCTATGCGGTTAAGCTTGCCACTGAAAATAACTCGCTGACCCATTATACAAAAGGTACGCAGTCACATGACTAAATCATGCTCCCACTGCTTGTATGCACACGGTTTCAGATTCTATTTCACTCCCCTATCAGGGGTTCTTTTCACCTTTCCCTCACGGTACTAGTTCACTATCGGTCGATAACGAGTATTTAGCCTTGGAGGATGGTCCCCCCATATTCAGACAGGATTTCTCGTGTCCCGTCCTACTCGTCTTCATTCACAAATCGCTTTCGCATACGGGGCTATCACCCTGTGTCGCTGAACTTTCCAGTATCATTCTGCTAGTTATTTGCAAACTTAAGGGCTGTTCCGCTTTCGCTCGCCACTACTGACGGAATCTCGGTTGATTTCTTTTCCTGTAGGTACTTAGATGTTTCAGTTCCCTACGTTCGCTTCTTTACCCTATGTATTCAGGTAAAGATACTGCCTAAGCAGTGGGTTCCCCCATTCGGACATCTACGGGTCAATGTCTGTTTGCCGACTCTCCGTAGCTTTTCGCAGGCTACCACGTCCTTCATCGCCTGTTATCGCCAAGGCATTCACCGTGTGCACTTAATTACTTGACCATATAACCCCAAACATTCTAGGATTATTGCTGACTTGCAATATACACTTTACATCATTTCCGTTTTGTTAAAGAACTGTAATACTTAATGCTAAATCTTTCCATTTAGCATTAAGTACTGGTGGAGCTAAGCGGGATCGAACCGCTGACCTCCTGCGTGCAAAGCAGGCGCTCTCCCAGCTGAGCTATAGCCCCTTCATTGGTGGGTCTGGGTGGACTCGAACCACCGACCTCACCCTTATCAGGGGTGCGCTCTAACCACCTGAGCTACAGACCCAGTGTCTTTCAAATCAAGTAATTTGTGTGGATACTTGCCTTCTCGTCTTCATCTTTAAAGGAGGTGATCCAGCCGCAGGTTCCCCTACGGCTACCTTGTTACGACTTCACCCCAGTCATGAACCATACCGTGGTAAGCGTCCTCCTTACGGTTAGACTACCTACTTCTGGTACAGCCCACTCCCATGGTGTGACGGGCGGTGTGTACAAGGCCCGGGAACGTATTCACCGTAGCAGTGCTGATCTACGATTACTAGCGATTCCGACTTCATGGAGTCGAGTTGCAGACTTCAATCCGGACTACGATAGGTTTTCTGGGATTGGCTCCATCTCGCGATTTGGCAGCCCTTTGTACCTACCATTGTAGCACGTGTGTAGCCCTGGTCATAAGGGCCATGATGACTTGACGTCATCCCCACCTTCCTCCGATTTGTCATCGGCAGTCTCCTTAGAGTTCCCGACTTTACGCTGGCAACTAAGGATAGGGGTTGCGCTCGTTGCGGGACTTAACCCAACATCTCACGACACGAGCTGACGACAGCCATGCAGCACCTGTCTCTAAGTTCCCGAAGGCACTCCCATATTTCTACAGGATTCTTAGGATGTCAAGACCAGGTAAGGTTCTTCGCGTTGCATCGAATTAAACCACATGCTCCACCGCTTGTGCGGGCCCCCGTCAATTCATTTGAGTTTTAATCTTGCGATCGTACTCCCCAGGCGGAGAACTTAGTGCGTTAGCTGCGATACTAAGAGACAGTCTCTCCCAACATCTAGTTCTCATCGTTTAGGGCGTGGACTACCAGGGTATCTAATCCTGTTTGCTCCCCACGCTTTCGTGCCTCAGTGTCAGTGTTAATCCAGGTAGTCGCCTTCGCCACTGATGTTCCTCCACATATCTACGCATTTCACCGCTACACGTGGAATTCCACTACCCTCTACTACACTCTAGTCAACCAGTATCATATGCAGTTCCTAAGTTAAGCTCAGGGATTTCACATCTGACTTAATTAACCACCTACGCACGCTTTACGCCCAGTAATTCCGATTAACGCTTGCACCCTCTGTATTACCGCGGCTGCTGGCACAGAGTTAGCCGGTGCTTATTCCGTTGGTAACGTCAATTGCGCATGGTATTAACATACGCTTTTTCTTCCCAACCTAAAGTGCTTTACAACCCGCAGGCCTTCTTCACACACGCGGCATTGCTGGATCAGGGTTGCCCCCATTGTCCAATATTCCCCACTGCTGCCTCCCGCAGGAGTCTGGGCCGTGTCTCAGTCCCAGTGTGGCTGGTCGTCCTCTCAGACCAGCTACGGATCGTCGCCTTGGTAGGCCTTTACCCCACCAACTAGCTAATCCGACATGGGCTCATCTGTTAGCGCAAGGCCCGAAGGTCCCCTGCTTTCCCCCGTAGGGCTTATGCGGTATTAGCCTAAGTTTCCCTAGGTTGTCCCCCACTATCAGGCAGATTCCCATGCTTTACTCACCCGTCCGCCACTCGTCAGCTTGACCTGTTACCGTTCGACTTGCATGTGTTAAGCATGCCGCCAGCGTTCAATCTGAGCCATGATCAAACTCTTCAGTTTAAACTCATGTTCTAAAACGCAAGCTTTCTCTTTTGACAGAGTCTTGCTTCAATTCTTCATTTCTCAACGAGAATTATGCAAGTACCCACACAAATTACTTGATTCTACTGTTAAAGAGCTTTATCATTAAAACTATCGAGTCTTAATAATTCTGTCATATTGATTCGCTACAATCTTAGCAACTAATTTGCTACTAATCTTTACACGTTTCAAGAAAGACAACATTCTAAACCGTCTTCTTCGTTCTGTCAAGCTTTCGTTTAACTTTTTTTATTCAACTTCAAACTTTCGTCAGAAGTGAGTCAAACATTCTACTACATCTTAATTCAGTCTGTCAAGCTACTATTTAGTTTCTTTTCGCTTAACCAGTAAAGAGCGCACATTATATACTCTCTTTTCTCTTTGTCAATCTTTTATTTCTACTGCTAGGTTCGGTTCTTTTCAGAACTTAACGAAGGTGCGTATCATACTCGCTTTCCCTTCGTTGTCAACCTCTATTTCTTATCCTTTTCTGAAGTCCTTCAAGTTTCGCTCTTTCCGCTCATGCTCTTCTCTTCATCAAGCCGTGCATTCTACTCCTCATTATCTCATTGTCAACTATTACTTAGAAAATCTTTATTACGTGCTGTCTAAATAGTTGGCTTCTAATAGCTATCTTTTTGTTAATTCTGCCAATAATGCTTTTGCACTTTCTTGTTTTCTATAGGTGGGGAAATCCCTTTTTCTGCATCTATATGAAAAGTAATCGCGCCACTGCTAACGGTATCTATAATGGTTATACCTTGAGATTGATAACGTTTAACGACTTCTACATGGGGAAACTTATAAGGGTTACGGTAGCCTGTAGAAAAAACAACATAGCGGGGATTAACTTGGGCAAGAAAGTTGGGGTTGGAAGATGTTTTACTCCCATGATGCGGTGCGAGCAAAATATCGGCAGGAAGGTATTGGGCTTGTGTACGAAGTAAGGCTTGTTCGGCCGTTTTCTCTATATCGCTGGTTAGTAGAATACTTCCTTGTGGAGTGCTAATTTTTAGAACACAACTCATGTTATTTTCTTGGCTATAGAAGTCGGCTTGGGGATGTAAAACATGAAACTGTACATCATCATACGTCCATTGTTGTCCTGCTTGACAGTGTTGTGCTTGTGGATACTGGCGCACGATTTCTGCACTACTAATAAACTGAGTAACTTGTAGGTTATTAAGAATATCAACTAGCCCACCACTATGATCGCTATCTCCATGACTGACAATTAGAGTATCGATACGTTGAATACCTTGTGCTTGTAAAAAAGGAACAACAACAATCTTTCCTGTATTAAATCCTGTATAAGAACGCACTCCCGTATCATATAAAACAGTATGTTGAGCTGTTTGAATAACGATAGATAATCCTTGTCCAACATCTAAAACGGTAAGCCACACGCTCCCTTGTGTTGGACGACTAGGGGGATAAAAGAAGAGTGGTAATAACCAGATAAACCCAACCCACCGTGCAGGAAAACCACGTGGTAGTAAAAAAATCCCTACACCAATAAGAGCAATTACTGTTATCCATAAAGGTGGAGAGGCAATTTGTAGGCTACTCCATGTCAATGCAGAAAGTTGTTCCATTAACCACCACACGTTTTCCAACCCCCACAAACAGAGTTGCAATAAAAAATGACTGAGCGTTGGTGATATATCTATTAAGGAAAGTGCAAATAAATTGAGTGGAACAAGTAGAAAGCTAAAAATAGGAATAGCAATTGTATTTGCTATGAGTGAAACCAATGAGAAAGAACCAAAAAAATTAAGCGTAAGTGGAATTAATCCTAATGTAATGGCAAATTGCACATAACCATATTGATGAATAACACGTTGTATTCTGTGGGGTGGCGTTTGTCGTCCTTGTACTGCAACAAGAATACAAGCAACAGCACCAAAAGACAGCCAAAAACCACTGTTTAAAACGGCGGTAGGGTCATAAATTAAAACGACTAAGAGTGCTAAACTAAAAGCCGTCCCCTTTGATAACTGTCTTAATCCCAATAAAGCAATCACAAGAGTACAGATCATCACGACAGTGCGTTGTGTTGGAATGGAAAACCCTGCTAATAAAGAATAAGAAAGTGCAATCAATAAACTTACAAATGCAGCAGGAAAAACGACAGGGAAATGTATGAACCTCCCCCAACTAGGATAGCGTAATCGTTGGCAAATAAGGGCATAACCATAAATAGTCATTCCAACAAAGTGACTACATATCCAAAAACCAATGTATGCCAAAAGACCAATATGCAAGCCTGATATAGCAACCAAATGCGCAATACCCGTTTTACGAAATACACTCCACTGTTCTGCACTAATCCACTGCTGCTCACCAATAGCTAACGCAATCAAAATGCCTGTTAATGGATGATGATGTGTTGCTATTTGCAACTGCTGTGCAAGTGATTCACGAAAAGTATTAAGCTGCCAATGCGTTGGTGTACTTAATAGCTGTTGTTCACCTTTAGGACGAATAGAACCAGTCGCATGAATACCCTGTTGATATAAGGTACGACTATAATCGCTAATAAGCGGATTACTAAACCCACGCGCTCGTTGCAAACGAACCGTAAATCGCCATTGCTGTCCCGTTTGCAAGTGCATCGCCGTTTTATGCCAACTAAGGCGTAAACGTCCAATATCTGTAATGACTTGTTTATCGGGCGTTAATAAACGTGTTGGGGTAAAATCAAACTGCCATCCATCTTGTTTACGATGTGGCAAATCACTAATAAATCCCTCAACAATCAATTCTTGCCCTTCCAATACGATAGGTAAGGCTTGAGCAAAAAATAATTGCGCCCGAAAAATTGCCCAACAAAGACCTAAGGCAAGCCAACAATAGAAACGTAATTGGGGAAAATAGAAAATACAAACAATAAGTGGGAGAATAAACCAAGCAGTTGAAAAACTAGGAAGGCTTGGGAGCATTTGACAAATCAATACTCCCAACAAAAAGGCGACAGTAGCAAAGTGCATATTTATCGCCTTATAAACTACTGTGTTAAAGGCACTAACCTATCACCAAATGGCGTGCGAACCACACGCATACCTGGCGGAACATCCTCATCTTTTATTTCTTGTCGCTGAAAATTCTTGTAAATTTCCTGACGCTTTTTTATTTCAGCATCTCGTTTCGCAGCCTCTTCAGGGCTTAACTCACGAGGTCCAAACTGCACGGGTTGTAAAGGACCTGGCGAAACAGCTCCCGGTGGAAGATTAGGTGGCGGCATCGCAGGCTGTTGTGGCACTGGTGGCGGTGGTGGTGCAAGCGCATTCAAGCGTACTAATGATAACTTCGCAGCCTTCCCATTATCCACACATGCTATCCCTTTTTGTGCATTAGAAACACGACAAGGAGAATCCTCAGGATATTCCAATCTAATTTCCCGTGAATTCACCTCTAATAAGGTATAGTTTGCATACCCTTCTATTGGAGTACGCGCCCCCCGTAATGGCTGCAACAACTGCTTACCTTCTTTTGTTTGCAAAATAGCCACTTTCTTACTGCCTATTCGACTTGTTCCTACAAGGGTAAAATCAACTTGGGGCGGTGGAGGGGGAGGCGGAACGACAGGCTGCGGTGGTGGCACAGGTTTCTGTGCTGCAACGGATGATGTAGGTGGTTGTGCGGGGGCTACTTTTTCCTTACCGCGTTGAGCATCAAACAAATCAAAACCATGGGCAGTCAGCGGTAATAAGAATAATAAAAAGAAGCTATAACGCATAAGTGTATAATATTTGATAGTGAATTTGAGCAAAATGTAGTTTCATAATAAGCAATATCATTACATTGTACAAATATGTCTCAGTATATAACACCATTACACTTTCTTTTTCATAAAAACGATTAAAAATAAGCAATCATTCTTCCGTCAAGGCATAACGAATCTGCTCACTATTAAACCCACGATACTGCAAAAAACGCATTTGTTTGGCCCGTTCTTGCAACGTTGTTGGCTGTTTTCGTCCAAACCGTTTCATTCTCACCTGTTGAGCAAGTGCTAGCCAATCAACATCATGACTAATTGAATTATCATTAATTGTTTGCTGAGTGACTCCTCGCATTTTCAAGGCTTGCTGAATATGTGACCAACCATAACCTTTATTAATGCGTGAACGAATGAAACTCTCACAAAAACGCACATCACTAACAAGCTGTTGCGTTTGTAATTCATTCACAACTTGCTCAACCAGCGCATTCATATACCCCTTATGCAAGAGCTTATGACGTAATTCAACAACGGAATGTTCACGCCGTGATAAAACATCCAACGCACTGTTTTTAACCTGTTGATAAGTTGAGGAGTCAGGAGATAACATAATTTACGCGTCTAAATCATCATCAGTCAGTTCATCACCGCCATCAACGTCTTTAGAAGCACTAACAACGGGTAACACTAAAACTTTATCCCGCACTTGCTTCTCAATTTGCTGTGCAATATCAGTATGTTCACGCAAGTAATTACGGATATTTTCCTTGCCTTGCCCAATCCTGTCCCCATTATAGCTATACCATGCACCCGCTTTGTCTAACACACCCAATTTCGCGCCTAAATCAATGATTTCACTTTCACGAGAAATCCCCTCACCATACAAAATATCGAAAGTCACTTCCTTAAACGGTGGCGCAACCTTATTCTTCACCACTTTGACTTTTGTTTCACTACCGATAATATCCTCACCACGTTTAATTGCCCCAATCCGTCGAATATCCAATCGGACAGAAGCGTAGAACTTCAGTGCATTACCGCCAGTTGTGGTTTCAGGATTTCCAAACATCACTCCAATCTTCATCCGAATTTGATTGATGAAAATAACCATCGTATTGAAACGTTTAATATTCGCAGTTAATTTACGCAAAGCTTGGGACATCAAACGGGCTTGCAAACCCATGTGAGAATCACCCATTTCCCCTTCAATTTCTGCTTTTGGTGTGAGTGCTGCAACGGAATCAATGATGATCAAATCAACGGCACCTGAGCGCACTAACATATCTGTGATTTCTAAGGCTTCCTCACCATTATTCGGCTGAGAAAGTAATAACTCGCTAACATTAACCCCTATTTTCTCCGCATAGGCACGATCTAAAGCATGTTCTGCATCAATAAAGGCTGCTGTTCCACCTTTTTTCTGAATTTCCGCAGCAACTTGTAAGGTTAAAGTTGTTTTACCAGAAGATTCAGGACCATAAATTTCTATAATACGTCCCATTGGCAAACCACCAACGCCTAGGGCTATATCTAATCCTAATGAACCCGTAGAAACAGTTTCAACATCCATCACTGCGCCAACATCTCCTAAGCGCATGACCGACCCCTTACCAAATTGCTTTTCAATCTGCCCTAATGTGGTACTTAATGCTTTGCGTTTATTGTCGTCCATAGCCATCTCTCATGTTAAAATAGATATGTGTATTTTTACAGTATAACACAAAAAACAATTAAGCCAAGTCTGTCGTCAACGTTGTTAAAGCGGTAATAACCGTTTGCTCACGGACAGATTGTCTATCTCCTTTAAATATAAAACATTTCGCGTAAATTTTTTCAGGAAATGCCCAAGCAATCCACACGGTTCCAACGGGTTTATCCGCACTGCCACCCGTAGGCCCTGCAATCCCACTAACAGCAATCGCAACCTCCGCGTGACTATGTCGCAATGCACCTTCAGCCATTTCTAACACCGTCTGTTCACTGACCGCTCCGTATTTTTCCAATGTCAGTGACGAGACATCCAATACTTCATGCTTTGCTTCATTAGAATAAGTAATAAATCCCCGTTCAAACCAATTTGAACTCCCTGCAATTGCCGTCATCGTTTGTGCAATCCAACCACCTGTACAAGATTCAGCCGTGACTAAACGATAATGATGGCGTAACAGTTGTTGACTCAGTTGTTCTGCGAGCGTATTGAGCATATCGTACATACAGTAGCGGTCTTTTAGAAAAGGAATTTGCGCTTTATTGTAACGTGAATAAGTGATTAAAATGAATGAAACGTACAAATAAAAAAACCCCGTCTAGCGGGGCTTTTTAAAGAGAACGAAACTTAATCTAATTAGGCTTGTTCACTGGGAATAACACTGATGTAATGGCGTTGAAAAGCACCTTTCACTTCAAACTTAACTTTACCATCTGCCTTAGCAAACAAGGTATGGTCTTTACCCATGCCAACATTTACACCAGCATAAAATTTCGTACCACGTTGACGAACCAGAATATTGCCTGCATAGACAACTTGGTCTCCAAAGCGTTTCACACCAAGTCGTTTCGACTCAGAATCACGACCGTTGCGGCTACTACCGCCAGCTTTCTTATGCGCCATCTGCTATCACCTCTTGCTAATGCTATTACGCCACAATACCTGTGATTTTCACTTCGGTATAATATTGACGGTGTCCCATTTGTCTACGATAGTGTTTACGACGACGCATTTTCATAATTTTGATTTTGTCGCCACGACCCTGTGCTTGTACCGTAGCAGTTACTTTGCTACCAGATACAACGGGCGTTCCAATGGTAATATCATCGCCGTTGGCAAGCAGTAGCACTTCACTAAACTCTACAGCCGTACCTTCCTCAGCAATAATTTTTTCTATTTTTAATACATCACCTTCAGCAACTTTATATTGTTTGCCGCCGGTTTTAATTACAGCGTACATAAATTCGTTCTCCGTCTCGCTAATACACTGATTAGACTAAGGGACTATAGGAAAGTGCGGAATTATACGTAAATGAACTAGAAAATACAAGCCTGTTTTACAATTAATCGCATTATTATTTTTCGACAGATAGAAATACTATATTTACAAAATAACATCAGTTTTTAACTTAAAAATTAATATCTTAAGTCACATCATTGTTTATGGCGTGTTTTGTGCATTTCAAGATTTAAAGCAAGTTTCTATGCTGTGCCATTGATAACAAACGGTATATAGCACACAGAAACCATTGAATTTTTAAACGCCCTGAACATTGAGTATTTGAGGATATTAGAGAATGAAGAAACTACTCGTCTATCTGGTTTTAGCCGTAAATATAATGTTGGCTGGTTGTGCCAGTCTTTCTTCTCCTGAAGAAGAAAAGAGTAAACAATCCTCTCTCAAAACATTGCAAACAAAACTGGATGAAGCAAAAGCGGATGATTTCGGTATCTTTATGACGGAATTACATCGCGCTGAAGTTAATTTAGATAAAGCCCAAACGGTTTATGATGATGCCGTTGCAGGTAAACCTGTTAATTTAGCCGATGGCGAAGCTGCAGCAGGTAAAGCAGTCGCACATAGGACAAATGCAGAAGATGCCTTTGGTCGTTTTTTAGAACCAATTAATAAAAATTTGGATGAAAGCAATCAAGATATTGAATCCCAAGATGCCCGCATTGCATGGTTAGAAGCCTTACATATCAAACCAGATACGGTCATTCCCGACAAAAGTATTTACTTTAACTTTGGGGACAGTAATTTACGTGCGGGAGAACGAGCCAAAATCACAGATATTATTAAGTTTTTGAGAGAACACCCATTATTTGCATTAAAATTAACAGGATATGCTGACACCGTTGGTACAAAAGAGCATAACAAAAAACTGGCTGCACGACGTAATAGTGCCGTATTAGAAGCCTTACGGCGACAAGGATTACCTGCGAATACCATTGTTATGGTGGCTATTGGCGAAACTAAAGGACGTGATGAAGTTAAAAACCCTGAAAGTCGACGGGTTGAGGCCAGAATTTATGTGCATGGACGTTATGTTAAAAGCACAGACAATGTTGCCAGTAATGAAGAAACGGAAACCGATGTTTCTGAATCATCTCCTTAATTTTTAACCTATCAGGAGCCAACATAATAGGTTTGACTCCTGACTTAATCAATCGTGATTAATCCCCTCATTTCCAAGCAATATCTAACATCTTCACCGCTCGTACATCATCTAAACGCCGCACAGGTAAACGATAAGGCGCGCCTTTTAAGAAAGCGGGGTCTGTTTCAGCCTCACTTAAAATTTCACACATTGCATTTACAAAATCATCCAGTGTTTCTTTTGCTTCTGTTTCAGTGGGTTCAATTAGCAAACATTCGGGGACTAATAAAGGAAAATACGTCGTTGGTGCGTGAAATCCTTTATCCAACAAACGTTTTGCAAAATCCATCGCATTCACACCCAATTCTTTTGCTTGTTTTTTCACAGTAATAATAAATTCATGACTGGCACGACGCGGCGCAAAAGCGACATCAAAACCCGCAGCGGCTAATTTCGCCATTAAATAATTAGCATTTAATGTAGAAAATTCAGCAACCCGCGCCATTCCCTCTACACCTAATAAACGGGCATAAATATAGGCACGAAGCAATACCCCCGCATTACCAACACTCGCCATCATGCGTCCGATTGTTTGAGGGCAATCAGTTTCTGTTAACCAATGATAAGTTTTACCCTCATAACCAACCATAGGCACGGGTAAAAAAGGCTTCAGCCGTTCACTAACCCCAACAGGACCTGAGCCCGGCCCTCCGCCACCATGAGGGGTAGAAAAGGTTTTGTGCAGATTAATATGTATCACATCAAAACCCATATCACCGGGGCGTACTTTGCCAAGAATTGCGTTTAAATTCGCGCCATCGTAATACAATAATCCACCTGCTTGATGGACACACTCAGCGATTGCGGTAATCTGACGGTCAAATACACCCAATGTTGACGGATTGGTTAGCATAATACCCGCTGTTTGCGCTCCCACTGCCTGACGTAATGCATCAATATCCACATCACCATTGGCATTTGTAGGAATTTCACGGACTTTATAGCCACACATCACGGCCGACGCGGGATTTGTTCCATGTGCCGCATCGGGAACGAGAATTTCAGTGCGTGCAGTATCTCCTCGCGCATCATGATAAGCACGAATCATTGCTACACCCGCAAACTCGCCATTTGCACCAGCAGCAGGCGCAAGTGACACGCCTTTCATCCCTGTTACAACTTTAAGTATTTCTTGCAATTCATATAAACATGCCATAAACCCTTGACTATGTATATCTGGGGCGGCGGGGTGGCGGGCAAGAAAATTAGGTAGCATTGACAAAGTATTACACACACGAGGGTTGTACTTCATGGTACAAGAACCCAGCGGATAAAAATGAGTATCAATAGAAAAGTTCTTCTTCGACAAGTTAGTGTAATGTCGTACTGCTTGTAATTCAGAAACTTCTGGCAACTGCACACGTTTTTTACGTAAAAATTGAGTAGGAATATCAACAGATGCACGTTGGGCGGGATATTGGCTAGGGGTAGAGCGTCCCCGACTACTGTGTTCAAAAATAAGCATAGGCTATCTGTCCATGAAAAAGGCGGGTTGATGATGCAAATAGATGATTTTATTATTACTTAGCGTCCTATTGCTGATATATATCCACCTCAATTCTAGCAATAGGTCGCATTTGTTTTATATCACTGTTGTTCTGCTGGGGTTGTTGCTTTTGCTGCATCTGGTGCGACTTGCAAGTTTTCTTGTTGTTTAGCAACACGCGCCATAATTTCGGTGAAGCGTTTTGTGTATTCATCATATTGCTTATTAATCTGAAGTTTTTCTTGGTGTTTATCGCCTAAAGTTTTTTGGCTATCAGCAATACGACGTTCTACATTCGCAAGATTTTGGCGGGCAACTTCCTTTTCGCTTGCTTTAACATGTGGATTTTTTTCTGCATCTGCCAAATTTTTCTTCAAATCAGCTAAGTTTTTTTCCAGACTTTTGACGTAGGAAGTAATAGATTCCTCCACTGATTCAATGGATTTTAAACGTGCTTCGCGTTGTACTTGAATATCTTCTTCACGGGCAAATTGTAACAACAAGGTGCGGTCTTCTTCTGCTTGCTTTTGTCGACGCACTTCTTCTTCTTGCTTTTGTTGTTCTGCATGTTTGATTGCTTCAATTTCCGCACGGGTTTTTGCACGTTCTACTTGCTCGACTTTTTCACCCTTGTCATTGTACTTAGAAAATCCTTGTTGTGAGTATTGCGGGGGAACAATATCTCCACATTCAGTAACGCCATCAGTGGTCGTCCAACATTTGATTTGTTTACCACCACCAGCCGCAAGTAAGGTGGGTGCAACTGTCAGCAAGCATACTGTCACTAGCGCACTGTGTAGTAATTTATTTAGTTTCATCATAACTGTCCTTTGTTAGAAGAGCATACATAAGGGGGTTGTAACCCATTTTTTAGTTATCGTTAGAATATGATAGTTGTATTGGCGCGAACAAGTTCGCCACCATAATGGCACTAAATAGACAATGATAAACCATTGAATTATCCGATATAGAATTGATAAAACTGAAAAGTTATTTATCATTGCTATATTTATTATTATCAATACATTAATTAAAAATACATTATTCCTATTTTAGCGGTTCAATTCCCATTGACACCGTGCAAAACGGTCAGTTGCTTCAATCAATGCGGATTGAATCCCTAATTCTGTCATGGAATGTCCTGCATCTGGCACAACAACAAATTCTGCTTCTTGCCATTCGCGGTGCAGTTCCCATGCCGATATCATTGGACAAATCATGTCATAACGCCCTTGCACAATAACACTGGGTAAGTGACGAATTTTATGTACATTTTGTAACAATTGGTCGGGACTGAGGAAGCCTTGATTTAAAAAATAATGGTTTTCAATGCGTGCAAACGCGTCCGCAAAATGGTCTTCAATAAAGCGTTTAATTAATGAAACATCTTGATGCAATTTACTGGTCGTCGCTTCCCATACGCTCCATGCTTTCGCAGCGGTAATACGAACCTGTAAATCAGTGCTAGTTAAACGCTTGTGGTAAGCAAGAATCATATCGTGTTGTTCTTCAGGGGGAATGAGCGCGATAAATTTTTCCCACGCATCAGGGAAAATATAATGCGCACCCCCTGCTTGGTAAAACCAATCTAGTTCTTTTTTGCGTACCATAAAAATACCACGCAAAATTAAACCTGTACATCGAATAGCGTGCGTTTGACTATAAGCCAATGCTAGCGTACTGCCCCAACTGCCACCGAATATTGTCCAGCGTTCAATATGCAAATGCTCACGCAAGCGTTCAATATCAGCCACTAAATCCCAAGTTGTATTCTCTCGTAATTCGGCATGTGGCGTACTTTTACCACTACCACGTTGGTCAAAAAGGATAATTCGCCAACGGCTAGGGTCAAAAAAACGCCGATAAATAGGTTCAATTCCCCCACCCGGTCCACCGTGTAAAAAGACAATCGGCACACCCGCTGGATTTCCAACCTCTTCATAATAAAGCGTATGTAAGTCAGAAACGGCTAATCTACCCGTTTGATAAGGTTCAATAGGGGGGTATAAATCGCGCATATTGGTTTTTCAACTTTATTCGTCGTTAGAATGAATAGAAATACTAAATTAGTTTAATACGCTGACGTTAAAGTCCTTGTTAAGGGCAAACAAACGTAAACAGATAGCTATTGTTTATAACGTACAATGGGGGTTGTCTGAACATTTTCTTGTAAAAAATGATTGTTTTTTTGGAGTAATAGTAAGAATTCATCCGCTTTAACCGCTTTACTGAATAAATAGCCTTGTCCCTCATCGCATTGATGATGACGCAGAAAATCTAATTGCGCCTGATTCTCTATCCCCTCAGCAATAACACTGAGATGAAGATTGTGTGCCAAATTAATAATGGTTTGTACAATCGCAACATCATCTGGGTCATTAGGAATATCTTGTATAAAGGAACGGTCAATTTTTAGCGCGTTTAACGGTAATTGTTTTAAGTAGCTGAGTGAGGAATAGCCTGTTCCAAAATCGTCAATAGATAAACGCACACCTAATTCTTTAAAGGCTTTTAAATTAGTCATTGCAGATTCAACATTTTGCATAACAAAGCCTTCTGTAATTTCTAATTCTAAATAAGCGGGGTCTATTTGCGTTTGTTTTAAGCAACGCTTTAATACGACTGATAAATTATCGTGGTTGATAAAGTTGGATAAATTAACTGCAATGCTCAAAAAATAGCCATATTCATCCTGCCATTGCTTATTTTGTTGACAGGCATGAAACATTACCCAACGGTCAATGCTTTCAATCAAGCCCGTTTCTCCTGCTAGGGGAATAAACACATCAGGCGGAATAAATCCATGTTGCGGGTGCTGCCAACGAATAAGGGCTTCTGCCCCAATAATTTTTCCTGTTTGCAAATCAATTTTAGGCTGATAATAAAGTTGCAGTTTTTCTTGTTCAATGGCATGGCGTAAGTCATTTTCTAAGGAAAAACGTTTTTCAATCTCTGTGGTTAGTTGGCTGGTGTAAAAACAATATTGATTATTTCCCAATGATTTAGCGCGGTACATGGCAATATCTGCATATTTTACAAGCGATTGTGCTTCATTACTGTCATCAGGATAAATGCTAATACCGACACTCCCTGTCACGACTATTTCATGTTGATTAATATGAATCGCTTGTTGAATCGTGTTCAATAAGCGTTGTGCAATGGTAATTGCCTGTTTGTGAACGGCCGTTGTGCCTGTCATTAATAAAATAAATTCATCACCACCTAAGCGCGCAAGCGTGTCTTGTGGACGTAAACAGGCTCTTAAACGCCGTGAGACAACTTGTAATACTTGGTCACCGACGATATGCCCTAAGGTATCATTCACATTTTTAAAGCGGTCTAAATCCAAAAATAAAACGGCGATTTCTTCTTGCTGTTGTTTCGCGTAAACAATGGCTTGTTCAAGACGGGTATTAAAATATAAGCGATTAGGCAAATCAGTTAGTAAATCATGATGTGCAAGATGTTCTAATTGACGTTCTGCGTTTTTTATAGAAGTAATATCAGAAAAAATAGCTATATAATGAATAACTTCCCCACGTTCATTTTTAACGACATTAATACTCTCCCAACAAGGATAAATCGTGCCATCTTTATGTTTATTCCATATTTCACCTTGCCAACGTCCTATTTGTTCAAGCATTGACCATAGCTGCTGATAAAATAGTTTATCTTGTCGTCCTGAATGTAAAATACGCGGTGTTTTTCCAACAATTTCAGCCGTGCTATAGCCTGTAATTTCACTACAGGCTTTATTAACTAAGGTAATTCTTTGTTGTGCATCGGTAATGATAATCCCTTCATTTGTGTTATCAAAAACGATTTTTGCTTGATGTACTTGTTCTAATAATTGTTTATTTTCAGAAATATCCCAAGCAATTCCTAACACATTGATGGGTTGATGTTGAGCATCACGCTCAATAATACCGATATTTCGCAACCATAACCATTTTCCTGCACCGTTTAAGACACGGTAATCTAACATAAAAGTGTCATCAGCAATTAAACCGCGAGAAATATGCTGTAATTTTTTACGTTCATCAACATGGACTTTATGTATTAGAAAGCCTTTTTTTAAACACTGTTCAATCGTAAAACCCAGTAATTTTGTTATAAAGGGACTCACATAGATAATATTTTGTGTTTGCGGGTTAATTTCCCAAACTACGCCACGAATCCCCGTCAATAAACTGTTTAAGCGACTACTTTCGCGCAGTAGATTAGTTTGTTCAATATTCAGCGCGGCTTGGGTTTTTTCCAAATGATGGGCAAGTGCATTAAACGTTTGAGCCAAATCCGTCATTTCATCCGCACCTTGCAATAAAATGCGGTGTTGAAATTCGCCGTTATATAAAGCTTTAGCCCCTGTTTCTAAATGTCGCAGGCGACGGACTAATAAAATACCAATTAATACAGTCACGCCAATAGAAAGGAAAAGTTCGAGTAAAGCAATTGAGGTGTTTTGTAAGCGCGTACGAGCAGTAATACTTTCAACGCTGGCAAGGGAATATCCAATACGAACAGTCCCTAATACTTGTTCTGCTAATATAACAGGTTTTTCAACATCAAAAACGCCATCATCTTTTGCCTCAAGATAACTATTATCAATGCGGGGAAGTTGTTCAATGGCAGGTGGATGACCTATTTTTGCCATTACCTGTCCTTGCCAGTTAAATACAATGACATATACTAAATTTTGGGCATTTTCTAACAAATGCAATACATCTTGTAATGTAGCCCTATCCTGATACGCCAGCCCAATAGCCAATGAATATGCCAATAAATCGGTTTCTCTACGCACAGACTGTTCAAGCAGTTCCGCATGGCTAGAATTAATCAAGCGCACGCTGTTCCACACCAACAGGCTTAACATAAAAATCTCAATAATAACAACGCCTAAAATAAGGCGAGTTGATAATTTTAATCGCATTTAAGGGCTCGGATTGGGCATGAGTTCTAATTCTTTAAGACGCTTGGCGTAATGTTGCATATCATCAAAGTCGATATTCTGGCTATTTTGAAAGCCCGTATATTTTATAGCAGTTAAGGTCACTATACCTTGTGATTCTTTTTCCATGTTTAACACAATGTTTTTTAACTGTTCTTGTAACTCAATGGGTAAGTCTTTTGCCACCAAAAATCCAATAGAGTTCATGATTTTATGTTGTGAAATCTCTCTAAATTTTTTTTCTGCTACGGTTGTCGATGGCAATGTATTAATAGACACAATAGCGGCATCGACTTGTCCTCCTAACACCGCTTGATATGCCGCGTTATGGCTTGGAAAATTGATGTACTGTGGGGTTTTTTCCGCAATCAGCCCTACATTCATCAACATATCGCGCCCAATCATCGTAATCAGGGACGTTTCTGGCGGGATGGCAACTTTTTTCTGGGCTAGCTCTAGGAGGGTATGAATAGGACTTTCAGGCGTAACGATGACACAGGCTATAATGGGGTCACGACTAACAGCAATAACTTGATAATCTTTAGATTCTATGGCAAGCGGGATAATATGCGGGGCTGTCAACACCAAATCATAACGCCGTTGTGAAAGGCGGCTCAAATGTTCTGCAAAATTAGGCGCGGTTTCTAGTAAAAAAAGATAATGTGTTTGGTGACTTAAATAATCACGTAACGGCGCAAACCGATTAAACATCGTAATCGGACTCATAAACGGTAATATCCCAAAAATCAACGGGCGGGGTTTTCCCTGTTCGCCATTGACTTGATTTGGTATTCCCCACACACTCAACAAAAAAATAATTATTTTTGTATATTGTTTTAGCATGTTCCCCGCCTCAACTGTATAAACTTAATACAATACATTGTCTAATAAACAAGATTACTATGCTAAATGCCACAATTTATGAGATATAACTATCATGATGCGCCTTCTGTTTGGAATAGATTTTGCTCATTTTAGACAAGATTAAAGAATATAGCCGACGCATGATAAACCCTAGATAAAAAAGTCTTTCTTGTTGCTGATGATGCGTTAAAATTAACCAAAGCCCTCCTTTTTTGCTGATGTCACCATGTCATCCACCTCCTTACAAACGCTGATTAGCTACACGCCAACCTTAGTGCAACGGCATTACGCAATGCAACCTAACTGGCAACCAACGCCCCATGCAGAACATCTGCACGCTGTTTCTTTGTTTATTGACATTTATGGACTCACACCACTAGCGGAGCAACTACTAGAACAAGGCAGTGCAGGCTATACATCCTTAACCAACCTGCTTAATGTATATATAGGACATATTATTGACATCATCACGGAACATGGTGGTGAGGTATTAAAATTTTCTGGAGATGCCCTCTTAGTCCTATGGCCTGTGGGAGTCACAGGAAAAGATTTAACCACTGTTGCGCGTCGAGCGGCATTTTGCGCTTTAGAATTACAAGCATGGCAACAAACGAACCCGCCTGCCGCATTACCGCAATTATCAACAAATAACCCTTTTACCCATATTGGGCAAGCCGCCTTAACAGGCTTGTCATTGCGCATTTTGCTGGATGCGGGAGATATTTGGTCGGCAACCGTTGGTGGTGCAGAAGGACAGTGGGAATTATTCGTTGCAGGCGCGCCCCTCTTGCGCTTAAGTACCGCACAACGCTATGTCCAACCCAATGAAGTTATTATTGCACCTACCGCATGGCAATCCTTACAACGGCATTGCAAAGGAGAAATACTGGAAAATCATTATATTCGCTTAGACAGCATTAATCGCCCCCTTAAACCGCGTTACGCGCCCACTATTGAATTATTACCCGAAACAGCCGATTGCTTACGCCGCTATATCTCCCCCATTATTTTGGCGCGTTTAGACATAGGGCAAACACATCAACTAGCTGAACTACAACAAGTAAGTGTTCTATTTCTTAATATTGAAGGATTGGACTATCACAAATCAACCGTATTAACACATATACAAGATGCACTGTACGAACTACAGCAAACGGTATTACATTTTTCAGGACAAATAATTCAATTTTTAATTAATGATAGTGGGACATTATTCATTGCCGCATGGGGCGTTTCCCTAGATAACGACACAACTATTACAGATTCTATAGAAAAAAATGCGTTTTATGCGATTCAATCCGCACAAACCATGCGCATAATTTTACACGACCAACAACTGCGTGGCAGTATTGGCATTAGTACAGGACAAGTTTTTTGTGGCAATCGGGGCAATGCTAAACGATGTCATTTTGATTTAATTGGTATGACCATGCAACGTGCAGCACACCTCATGCAAGCAGCACATGATACTATTTTCTGCGACAGTGCCAGCTATCGCGCAAGCCAAGCCTTTTTAGATTTTGAACCCTTACCCGCATTACAACTCCCTGCCAGCACTATTACTATTCCCGTTTATCGTCCCCTCACACGTAAAAAAGGTTCTCCACATCACCCTTTTCATACCGATATGATTGGAAGACGGCAAGAAAGGCAATTTCTCACCCGTCAACTACAAACCTTTCAACAAGGCGAAAATGGCAATACTATTTTAATTGAAGCAGAAGAAGGCTTAGGTAAAACCTTATTATGTGAAGACTTACTACAACAAATCGGCTTACCATCACTTGTTTGCTTATATGGCAGCGCGTCAGCAACAGAAAAAGCGGCACATATAGCCAATAATCCTTATGGGATTTGGCGACAACTCTTTAACGCCTTATTAAATTATGAAATGGCAGGGGCGCGGGTGCGTGGACAACCTGCTGAAGCACCTGAAGTCTCTGCTGAATTTAAAATGGCCGCCATTCTAGGACGTTTACAATCTAAACCCGCATTATTATCACGGCTTCCCCTCTTAAACATTATTTTATCCCTCAACCTGCCTGACAATAAATTAACCTCACAAATGCAAGGCAAAGTTCGAGAGGAAAATACCCAAACATTAATTTGCGCCTTATTAAAAGACATTTTACGTCGCAGTAAAAACCGCTATCTAATTATTATTGATGATATTCATTTACTAGACTCTGCCTCTTATGCCCTGCTTTACCACGTCAGCCGTCAAGTGCAACCTTTATTACTAATCCTAACCTCACTACCGATTACACCAATAACGGGAGAAAAACAAAATTCACAAACCACCGACTATGCACAATCACTGAGCCAATACAGTGGTACACGACATTTACGTTTAAAACCGCTGAATATACAAGAAACACACGCACTCGCCTGTCGACGACTAGGTGTTACCCGTTTTACGATAGACATTAACGACTGGTTATATGCAAAAACCAATGGTAATCCCCTCCTGATAGAAGAATTAGCCTATACCCTACAAGCAACAACCGCATTGCGTAATATAGATGGTATTTGCCATGTTAGCCCAACGTTACACCATGAATTACAAACTAAAACAACACAAACTATTTTACAAAAAGTAATTGCTGAACGCATTACCCAACTACCTTCCCCCCAACAACTGACCCTAGAAACGGCCAGCGTGATGGGACAAACCTTTAATTTAAACACACTACATGGGATTTATCCCATTGTTATAGAAAAAGCCGAACTACTCAAACAACTAGAAAATTTACAAAAAAACCTATTTACGGCGCAATACGAGTATCGTCGCTATCGGGCAGATAAAAATAGCTACTACTTATTTAAACATACCCGTGTTCAACAAGCGGCCTATCAACAATTATCATCCACCTACTGCATTAAAATTCATCACTCACTCGCAACATGGTATGAAACACTATACGCTGATAATTTAACGCCTTACTACCCCGTTTTAGCCCATCACTGGGCAAATGCCAACGTACTAGAAAAGGCGATATTTTATTTAGAAAAAGCAGGTGAACATGCTTTCCGTCACTATGCTAACAAAGAAGCAATACATTTCTTTAGACAAGCCATTACATTTGATGAAAAACAAGCAGTCATGCACAGCAGCTCGACACAACAAGCAAAATGGGCGTTATACATAGGAGAAGCCTATTTTAATCTCGGACAATTTACAGAAAGTCGTCAATTTCTCAAAAAAGCCCTAAAAGCCCTAAAAGAACCACTACCACAAACACGTATTGGTTTAAGCATCAGTCTTTGCCAGCAAATCTGCGTACAAGCATGGCATCTACTCTTCCCAATTAGATTACAAACCATTAGCACCGCAGACAGTGAACACCTATTACAAACCGCGCAGATTTATGAACGCCTGAGCAGTATCGCGTGGATTGAACAAAATGTTTTACTTGGCTTACAAACAGAACTTAAATCACTCAATTTGGCAGAAAACGCCCAACAATCCTCCGCTGTTCTGATTAAAAGTTACGCTAACTTATGTCTTGCGACAGGTGGATTTGCACTGAATTCACTTGCAGAACTGTATAGCAAACGGACAACGAATCACCATATCGTGCCAAATGGGCAGATATTATTTTTACTCAGTATTCATGACCTACGGCAAGGACGCTGGCAACTCAGCCAAGCGCAACTCTTACAAGCCTTATTGTTAGCCGAGCGTGTAGGCGATAGCCGACAACAAATGGAAAACTTAAATCAACTGTTTTGGCTACACTATTTTCAAGCAGAGTGGTCAGAAGCGATAAAAAAAGCCCGTAGTGTTTATGCCATCGCTCACCAACAAAACGATATACAAGCGCGTGTCTGGGGTTTATGCGGACAAGCACTAGGCTACTTACGCTTAGGTGAATTAGACAACGCTATAGAATGCTTAAAATCTGTACAAGCGATGCCCAGTGAAGAAATGAAAGTAACTGAAGCAACAATAGTTTGTGGCGTGTTAGGGCTGGTTTATAGTCAACAAGGACTCACGCAAAAAGCCATTCAAATGGCAACTAAAACCGCCCATTTACTGGCTAAACAATTGCCCAACACCACAGATATTGCAGAAAGTTATGCCAGTGTTGCACAACTGTATTTACAACAATGGGAAAATGCACCCAATCTTTCAGCAAAAGAATATGATGCGTTTAGCGAACTTTCAAAACGCGCCTGTCGCGCTTTTACCCGCTATGCAAACGTTTTCCCTATTTTAAAATCAAGAGCTTACTTATGGGAAGGACTTTATGCGTGGTTAAGCGGTCATTCCAAACGGGCGCATCAACATTGGCAATACAGCCTAGAACAAGCCCAACTGTTTAATCTCCCTTATGAAAAAGCACTTGCTCACTATGAAATAGCCCGCCATTTGCTCATTACGCACCCACAACGTGATTACCATCTAAAAGAAGCGCAACAAGGGTTTACCCAACTACAAGCCAAATATGACATGGTACGGGTAAAAAAACTGTGGAAAAATGAAGATACTCAATAACTCCTTGCAAAAAATCTATCTGAATTAACATTTCAGATACATCAATAACGAGAATTATCAAGACCGTTATTTTTATACCCGCCCATAAAGCTCAAACGGTAGGAGCAATATATGCACCCCAGCCATAACATTTGGTTACCAACGCTAGAAGAAGGACAAGCGCGGGTATATGTCGCTGGGGAAATTATTTCTCGCCCAGAAAAAACGGCAGACCAATTTTTTGTGATTCAACAAGGTCAAGCGCGAGTTTTTCTCTGTGCTGATAATAAAGAACTAACCATTGGTTACTTAAAACCAAATAGCATTTATGTCACACATACGCGCGCATGGATTGAAGCCGTAACGGATACAGAAATCATGAGCTGGCCCATTAGACAACTCAAAGCCCTCATGTCCGTTAAACCAGAAATTGCCGTTTCTGCCATGCAAGAAATTGGTACTATGCTACGTAACACCCTAGATATTATTGAAGACCTTGCCTTTCGTTCCGTAGAAGCACGCTTAGCACGATATTTACTAATGGAATATAACGAGCAGAAACAAACCACAATAAAACTCATTGGTAATACAGAAATTCTTGCAAGCTTATTAGGCACAACCCGCCAAACTTTTTCCACGATTATTAACCGCATGATAAAAGAAGGAATACTCAATCGTGCAGACCGTCAATGTCTAACCCTCCTCAATCTTACATACTTAGCGCAATTGGCAAAAGGAATGTCAGCTAGCTGACAGAATTGCATTTCTATTTACGATAGACTCCTAAACGTATTTTGTTAAAAATCAGGAGAACCCTTATGAATAGCGCAGCCGAACAGACAGACCGTTATGTCAGCTTTATAGGAATTAGTTGTGATGAGAAAGCTGATAGTTTAATTAATCTGCTAGAAAAACATGTTGATACAGGAAATGGAGATAAACAATGGCATCTGTATTTTAAACAAAAGCGCGAACAACAAGCACGGATGCAACAAGACAACCTGCATTTTATTGGCAGCCAGATGAATAATCTCTATGCCTACTTAGAACAATGTGCAGATGAAGACGCGCTTAAATTACTGTGGCAACTTGAGCAAGAATGCTGTTAAGTCTGTTCATAACAACGTTATTTAAATAAGAGCTTGCACGGATAATACTGGTTAGAGCGGTGTTATCCCTATTTTCGTATATTCCAACTGACGATAGAACAAACTGATTTTTTCCCTACATAGAATAACTCCGCCATTCACTATAACATTACTGTTTTAACGTAAACTCAATTGGCACAATTACCCACGCACTCATTACCTGCTCACCTTCACGAGCGGGTACAAATCGCCACTGTTGCACCGTCTCTTTTGCTGCTT
Organism: Beggiatoa leptomitoformis; assembly: GCF_001305575.3. Classification (NCBI taxonomy): domain Bacteria; kingdom Pseudomonadati; phylum Pseudomonadota; class Gammaproteobacteria; order Thiotrichales; family Thiotrichaceae; genus Beggiatoa; species Beggiatoa leptomitoformis. The sequence continues at coordinate 3,656,210 of NZ_CP012373.2, read as the reverse complement.
GGTCTAAGCGGTCATAACCGCTAGATTTATCAACTAAAATCTGCTCTGCATATCCAGCAGTGTTTACCTTCACTTTTAAAAAAACAACGCCTTTTTCACGTAACCGATTTGATAACAAGGGATATTTTGGTTTCGGATTACGTAAATAAGCCACATCAAAACGGGGTGGGGTTGTTTCTATCACCATCGTAGGCTTTACGGGTGATTTTACAAGCGATTGTGAA